>JAILGH010000032.1 GCA_024697025.1 Pseudobutyrivibrio sp. | reverse complement strand
CTAATAAAAGCCGGTATGCATTTCACACCGGCCAATTTGCACAACATAAAGAGATTGTCATCAAAACCTTTAAAGTTTATCAGGCAATCTCTTATTTTTATTGTCAGTTCTGAGCAACATCCTTCATAGAGAAGCTGATTCTGCCCATACGATCCTTACCAAGGCATACAACTGTAACTTCATCACCAAGAGTAAGAATATCTTCTACATGATCAAGTCTCTCCTTGGAAATCTTGGAGATATGTACCATGCCTTCCTTACCAGGTGCGAACTCGATGAATGCACCGAATTCTTTAATGCTTACAACCTTACCCTTAAAGATCTGGCCTTTTTCAAAATCTGTGATGATGATTCTGATCATCTCTTTAGCTTCATCAAGCTTAGCCTGATCTTCGCCGCAGATAGAAACCTTACCATCATCTGTTATATCGATCTTAACACCTGTACGTGCGATGATCTCATTGATTGTCTTACCACGCTGACCAACTACATCACCGATCTTATCAACAGGAACTTCCATTGAAATGATCTTAGGAGCGTACTTGGATACTTCCTTACGAGGTTCAGCAATAGCATCATGCATAACACCGTTCATGATGAACTCACGAGCATCTTTACATCTTCCGATAGCGCCTTCAACGATAGAACGTGTAAGACCATGGATCTTGATATCCATCTGGATAGCTGTGATACCCTTATGTGTACCTGTTACCTTAAAGTCCATGTCTCCGAAGAAATCTTCAAGACCCTGGATATCTGTAAGAAGTACGAAATCGTCATCTGTATCGCCTGTAACAAGACCGCAAGAGATACCAGCTACCATTGCCTTAAGAGGAACACCGGCTGCCATAAGCGACATACATGATGCACATGTAGATGCCATAGATGTAGAACCATTTGACTCAAATGTCTCAGATACAGCACGAATAGCGTATGGGAACTCTTCTGCTGATGGAAGTACAGGAAGAAGTGCTCTCTCTGCAAGTGCGCCATGTCCGATTTCACGACGTCCTGGTCCACGTGATGGCTTTGTCTCTCCTACTGAATATGCAGGGAAATTGTAGTGATGCATGTATCTCTTCTCAGTAACAAATGCATCTAAACCATCTATCTTCTGTGCCTCTGAAAGAGGTGCAAGTGTAACTACATCGCAAATCTGTGTTTGTCCACGTGTAAACATTGAAGAACCGTGAACTCTAGGAACAATATCAACCTCAGCTTCAAGTGGACGAATCTGGTTAAGCTCACGACCGTCTGGACGCTTGTGGTCCTTAAGAATCATCTTGCGAACTGTCTTCTTTTCATATTGGTAAATAGCTTCTCCAAGAACTGCAAGGTACTCCTCGTTGTCAGCAAAAGCCTCTTCAAGACGCTCTGTAATCTGACGAATGTTCTCCTCGCGAACCTGCTTCTCATCTGTAAATACAGCGCCTTCCATCTCTGTTGGAGGAACGATTTCTTTAATCTTTGCGAAAAGCTCCTCTGGAATAGCGCATGATGTGTACTCGTGCTTTGGCTTGCCGCACTCAGCAACCATCTGCTCGATAAATGCGATAACTGTCTGGTTAACATCGTGGCACTTGTAAATAGCCTCAATCATCTTGTCCTCAGGGATGATGTTGGCACCAGCCTCGATCATGATAACCTTTTCCTTTGTAGAAGCAACTGTAAGCTTAAGGTCACCCTTATCCCACTGCTCCTGTGATGGATTGACAATAAGCTCTCCATCAACCATACCCATCTGTGTCATAGCGCAAGGGCCATCAAATGGGATATCTGAAATACATGTAGAAATAGCAGCACCAAGCATTGCAACAAGCTCTGGACGGCACTGTGGGTCTACTGCCATAACCATATTGTTAAGTGTTACGTCGTTACGATAATCCTTTGGGAAAAGTGGACGCATAGGTCTATCAATAACACGAGAAGTAAGAACAGCGTTCTCAGAAGCCTTACCCTCTCTCTTATTGAACCCACCTGGAATCTTGCCAACTGCATATGTCTTCTCTTCGAACTCAACTGAAAGTGGGAAGAAATCAATACCATCACGTGGCTTGTCTGATGCTGTAGCAGTTGAAAGAACTGTAGTATCACCATACTGAATAAATGCTGCTCCATTTGCTTGAGCTGCAACTCTGCCGATATCAACACGAAGTGTTCTACCAGCTAAATCCATTGTAAAAGTCTTCATGGTTTTCTCCTTACTGAGTATTTATATTTAAGCACTAACCCGAAACTACTGAAAATGAAGCGAACAATCGCTTCGCCGTTTCGTTCCAAATTCAGTAACTTCGGATTGAGCTTGTTAACAAAAAATCATAAGAAAACGAGCGGAGTAAAGTCACTCCGCTCATATAGATTACTTTCTTAAGCCAAGACGCTCAATGATTGAACGATATCTCTCAATGTCAGTATTCTTAAGGTATGCAAGAAGGTTTCTTCTCTTACCAACCATCTTCATCATACCACGACGTGAATGATGATCACCTGGGTTAGCCTTAAGGTGCTCTGTAAGCTCTGAAATACGAGCTGTAAGAACTGCAATCTGAACCTCTGGAGAACCTGTGTCGCCAGCTGTTCTAGCATACTCATTGATAATAGCCTGCTTTTTCTCTTTTGTAATCATTTTACTACCTCCTAATTGTTAATAAGCCGTAACTAAGGAAAAGGTCGGAGTGTCCAAAACCTGAGTTACAGTAATCGTACTGAAATATAATATCACAGTCTATAATCGTTGTAAACAATAGATTCTATAGTGCCAATAACTCTTCAAGGGTATACTCTCTAACTTTTGAAAGTTTACCACTATTTAAGTAGATTTTTGAAAAATCATAATTTAGCGCAAAGTAAACACCCTTTTCCTGAGACTCTCCCAGTGAAATAATGGTAGAATTCCCAGAAGAATCCGCAATTATATACATATCAGCGCTTTGATCAAGGTTGTACTTACTGCCATTTTTATCATCATAAACCTTTTTAAAGCGAACATCGCATAAATAATTGAGAATCTTGTCGATTCTCTCCTCGTTAACATCAAGAGACTTATCCCCTGTATAAATCCACTGGTCGTCCTGCCTATCAAATGTAAGCAATATCCCATGGGCATCTGTCATTGAAAATGAATAAACGTCCTCTTTAGGCATAAAGAAAACCTGCTCACCATCGTCCTCGGTAGCACTTTCCTCGTCTAGCTCATCTGCATAGTCATCATCGTACTGATTCCTAGCCTCCTCAGCAATCTCCTCAGGAGTTTGCCCCTTAGGCTCAGTCTCAAAACCGCCGTGCCTAATAAGCGCAATTAAAAGCAGCACAATTAGAGCTATAGCTACACCAGCCATGATTATTTTTGCTTTTTTTGATTGAAATAAATTCTCCATATATTTTCCCCTTTTCAAGTATCCTCTAACGCAAGTCAAAATAATAAATGTGAATAAACATTTAGATCAAAGTCTCAGCCCACTCTGATTAATTAAGTAAGAAAAAATGCTTTACAACTTATATTGTAAAGCATTTTAGAATTATTATCTATATATGATGTCCTCTCTGCCTGGACCATTTGAAACCATTGTGATTGGGAATCCGATTTCCTTTTCAATGAACTCAATGTAGTTACGGCAGTTCTCAGGAAGATCCTCGTACTTCTTGATGCCACGAATATCAGTCTTCCATCCTGGAAGTGTCTTAAGAACAGGCTTAGCCTTCTCAAGCTTGCTTGTAACAGGGAAGTCTGTTGTAACCTCTCCATCGATTTCGTAACCAACGCAAACTGGAATCTCATCAAGGTATCCAAGAACGTCAACTACAGTAAATGCTACATCAGTAGTACCCTGCATTCTACAACCATACTTGGAAGCTACACAGTCAAACCAGCCCATACGACGTGGACGACCTGTTGTTGCGCCGAACTCACCGCCATCGCCACCACGACGTCTAAGCTCGTCAGCCTCATCACCAAATATCTCTGAAACAAATGCACCAGCACCAACTGCTGAAGAATAAGCCTTACATACAGTAACAACCTGCTTGAGCTCCTGAGCTGGAATACCAGCACCAATACATCCATAAGGAGCAAGTGTAGACGATGATGTTACCATTGGGTAAATACCATGATCTGGGTCCTTTAAAGTACCAAGCTGCCCCTCAAGAAGGATTGTCTTGTTCTCTTTGATTGCATTCCAAAGGTATGCAGATGTATCGCAAACGTAAGGAGCAATCATATCTCTATACTCATGAAGTGTAGCTAAAAGCTCTTCTGGCTGAAGGAGTGGCTTATGATAAAGGTGCTCTAAAAGAACGTTCTTTTGATCACATGTACGAACTACCTTCTCCTTGAGAAGCTCGTCATCAAACAACTCCTGAACCTGATAACCAATCTTTGCATATTTATCTGAATAGAAAGGAGCGATACCACTCTTTGTAGAACCGAATGAAGCCTTGCCGAGACGTTCCTCTTCATACTGATCAAAAAGAATGTGATATGGCATAACAATCTGGGCTCTATCAGAAACCAAGATGTGTGGTGCAGGTACTCCCTTTTCCTCTATGGACTTAATCTCCTTGATAAGAATAGGAATATTAAGAGCAACACCATTGCCAATAATACTAGTGGTGTGGTTATAAAATACACCTGAAGGTAATGTGTGAAGAGCAAACTTACCATAATTGTTCACGATAGTGTGACCAGCATTAGCTCCTCCTTGGAAACGAACGATAATGTCTGCATCTGCAGCCATCATATCTGTAATCTTTCCTTTGCCTTCGTCGCCCCAGTTGGCACCTACAACAGCTTTTACCATAATTATCCTCCTAGAAAAGTTCTTTTATTTATATCAAGATTTTACAAAGTAAACCCAGTGCAAAATCCTAATAAACAAATTATTTAATCAAGATTAATTAATTTCCTAGTCACTGTACAAGCAAGGGCGCCTGGACCTATGTGACATGAAACAGAAAGGGACAATGGGTCAATCCAAATCTCTTTGCCAGGGAACTCTTCAAGCAACTCTTCTTTAAACTTCTCAGCTGCTTCAAGATTCTGTGTGTGTGCAATTGAAATCATTACATCATCAATGCTCTCAATCTTGAGAACCTCATCCATATCCTTCTTTAAGGCTTCAATCATTGTAGTCTTGGCAGCCTTCATGGTGCGTGCCATGCTATACTTATCAAGCTTCTCGCCATAGATAGATAAAACCGGCTTAATCTTGAGAAGTGAACCGATAGCTGCAACTGCTGGAGTAAGACGACCGCCCTTTTTAAGGTACTCTAAAGTATCTACTGTGATGTAGATTCTTGAATCTAACTTAATAGACATAAGAGCATCACATATCGCCTGAGCTGACTTGCCCATATCTGCAAGCTTTTTAGCCTCTAAAGCCGAAAGCTTCTGTGTAACTGAAATACGCTGATTATCTACTACTACAACCCTACCATCGTAATCCTCTGCAAGCATCTTGGCTGTAGCACAAGATGAAGAAAGTCCTGATGACATTGGAATGTAAACTATCTCGTCGTAATCCTTGAGAATCTTATCCCATGTGTCCATAAGATTGCCTGTAATAGGCATAGAAGTCTTAATCTCGCCACCCTGAGTGAGCTTCTCATAAAACTCATCCTGAGTAAGGTCGATATCCTCGTAATACAACTGTCCATCAATATAAAAAGGCATTGGCTCAACAAAAATTCCAAGCTCCTTAGATTGTGCCTGAGTAATGCCACTGTTACTATCTGTAAGTACTGCTACCTTGCTCATAAATTACCTCTATGTAAAATGTATTAAAATCATAATAAAAAACACCGCTGATAATATTACCATAATCAAGGCATAATTAAAACCTAAAAACGAAAAAATATTCATACTATTGCAACTTCTCGTTAGGCGCTAAGTATAATAATTCAGAAAAAAAGGACTAGCCTTCATTTGGCTAGTCCTGAAATAGTTTATTTTATTAGTACATTCCACCCATTCCTGCACCTGCGGCAGCTGCAGCGGCTGCATCAGCAGCTGGGTCCTTAATGTCTGCAACAACTGATTCTGTTGTAAGAAGAGTTGATGCAACAGAAGCGGCATTCTGAAGAGCTGTTCTTGTAACCTTAACCGGGTCAAGGATACCAGCCTTAACCATGTTAACGTACTCTTCGTTGTATGCATCAAAGCCTACACCGTCCTCAGACTCACGAACCTTGTTGATGATAACTGAGCCTTCAAGACCAGCATTTGCTGCGATGTAGAAAAGAGGAGCCTCAAGAGCCTTTACGATAACTCCTGCACCAGTCTTCTCATCACCAGAAAGTGTATCAGCAAGCTCTGCAACTTTCTTTTGAACATGGATGTAAGCAGAACCACCACCTGCAATGATACCTTCTTCAACAGCAGCGCGAGTTGCATTTAAAGCATCTTCCATACGAAGCTTAGCTTCCTTCATCTCTGTCTCTGTAGCAGCACCCACACGGATAACTGCAACACCACCAGCAAGCTTAGCAAGTCTTTCCTGAAGCTTTTCCTTATCAAACTCTGATGTTGTCTCTTCAATCTGGCCACGAATCTGGGCAACGCGTGCCTCGATAGCTGCCTTGTCTCCAACACCATCAACGATAACTGTGTTTTCCTTGTTAACCTTTACAGACTTAGCGCGACCAAGCTGCTCTAAAGTTGTATCCTTAAGTTCAAGACCAACCTCCTCAGAGATTACCTGACCACCTGTAAGGATTGCAATATCCTGAAGCATCTCTTTACGTCTATCACCATAGCCTGGAGCCTTAACAGCAACTACGTTGAATGTACCACGAAGCTTGTTAAGAATAAGTGTTGTAAGAGCCTCGCCCTCGATATCCTCAGCAATAATAAGAAGTCTTGCACCAGACTGAACAATCTGCTCAAGTACTGGAAGAAGCTCCTGAATATTAGAAATCTTCTTGTCTGTAATAAGAATATATGGATCATCAAGGTTTGCTTCCATCTTGTCCATGTCTGTGCACATATAAGCTGAAATATAACCTCTGTCAAACTGCATACCTTCTACAAGGTCAAGCTCTGTCTGCATTGTCTTAGATTCCTCGATTGTGATAACACCATCGTTAGAAACCTTTTCCATAGCATCAGCAACCATCTGACCTACTTCGTCATCTCCAGCAGAAATAGCTGCAACTCTTGCAATCTGCTCCTTACCGTCTACTGCCTTGGACATAGCAACGATAGCCTCTGTAGCACAATCTACAGCCTTCTTCATACCCTTTCTAAGAACGATTGGGTTAGCGCCTGCAGCAAGGTTCTTCATACCTTCCTTAACCATTGCCTGAGCTAAAACTGTAGCTGTTGTTGTACCATCACCGGCAACATCGTTTGTCTTGGTAGCAACTTCCTTAACAAGCTGAGCACCCATGTTTTCAAATGCATCCTCAAGCTCAACATCCTTTGCGATAGTAACACCGTCGTTTGTAATAAGTGGAGCGCCATAAGACTTTGCAAGAACAACATTGCGTCCCTTAGGTCCGATTGTAACTCTAACTGTGTTTGCTAATTTATCAACGCCTGCTTCAAGGGCCTGTCGTGCCTCAGCACCATACTTAATTTCCTTTGCCATTTTTTCTACCTCTTTTCATGATTTTAGGTTTAAATGCAGTCAATAATTCTATTCAACAACTGCAAGAATATCATTCTGACGAACAATAATATATTCTTCACCTTCAAGCTTTACTTCTGTACCTGCGTACTTAGAGTAAATAACCTTCTGGCCTTCCTTAACTTGCATAGTAATCTCTTTACCATCTACAACCCCGCCAGGACCAACTGCTATAACAAGTGCCTCCTGTGGCTTTTCCTGCGCTGCTGAAGCAAGAATGATACCAGACTTTGTAGTCTCCTCTGCCTCGCATTGCTTTAAAACTACACGATCAGTTAATGGAACTAATTTCATTTTATATTACCTCCTAAAATAGAATATCAAATTCATCGATTAGCACTCTTCAACCTAGAGTGCTAACTCCAAAAAGTATAATAGCATTCTATCAAAATACATGCAAGCAAAAAGCGCTTTGTTTTTTTGACAGAATGCTAAAATTTTTATTAATTATTTATTAAATTATTCAATTAAGAGAATGCGTGCTATTTCGTTGTTTCATTGAATTACCATTAGCTGTAATAGATGTGGAAGCCGGATACGACTTATCTCTACTAGCCATTTTTTTACCTTCGTTATTACGCTTCAATGTTTCACTATGTTCTTCAGAATATGCCGCACTATCTATTCTTTTGGGATCCAGCTGATATATACTTTCGTCTACGGCTGGATTTACGGATTCATACTCTGTTTCCAGTGCCCTCGGATATATAAAGCTCGTATCTGCTAATTTCACAGGCGTTGGCCCACTAAACTTATGTTGTCTATTAATATAACAATTGCGATAATCGCGATGTTTCGAAGAATCATTAATATTTGAAACATTTTGCACCTGTGCTGGCTTTGCTGAATTCAAAGAATTCTTATTTATATTTATAAATTTATCTCGTTCTATATCATATACTTGCAATCCACTTCCATTTCTACTTTTCCATAGAGTAATTATATTTGCTGTTATTTTTTTAGCGTTCTTAGAAAACTGCATAAAAAACTTTTTACCCAAATTATGACTAGCCCTTAATTGTTCAGAAAATTTTATTTTTTCCATAGTCTCGTTTGTTACATTATCAGAGTTATGTATGTATTCCACTAATTTTTTTATTCGCGTCTTTCGAGGGCCTATGCCTTTTTGTCCTAAATTCTCTTTGATATAATTATCAAAAGTAGATTTATCTGCATTTAATCGAGCTAAATAATCAGCCACAGAAATTTTATCGATTTTACCATTGTTTTCAAAATCAAATTTAAAATGTTCTGTATTATATTTATTGACATATTCCGTTAATTCAGTAAGTTCTGTGTTGAGCGCTGAAATCAAATCTTTATATGTATCACTAAATTTATTTCTACATTCAAGTAAAAGTTTATTTAAATCATCCTTGCTAAGAGACATTAATAATTCATCTATTTTTTCTTTAACCTTATCAATATTATTTGTTTGAGAATAACAATTTAACAAATCTTCAACATGTACTTCCATTTTCTCACCTATCCCTTTCTAATTATTTAATCAACTATCTTTTATATCTCCCCATATTCTAGCTAATGATATTTTTCATAAATCTCCCTACGTCTTAATTTTTATATACTCCTTTCTAAAATTGATAAAACAGTCTTTTGTTATGTCGTGGTTTAATATATAGCCTTCTATTTACAATTCAATAAAATTTTTTTGATTTTTCCATTTCCGCAATAAAAAAATAGACAAATCTCCCACTGGATTTTTGTCTATTTTTTAGATAAAATATTCTTAGATATCTTAGAGAGAATTGAATTCTTGATGCTCTCTCCACTGTAAGCCACAAGGCTTGTAATGGCATCTATTACAAGAGCCTGATTTTCAGGAGATAGGTTTTGAATCTCCTTGGTAAAGGTTGCAATCATACGAGGCTTGTTGGAGGTAACCTGCGAGAACTTTGTTGCACCGGAAGCCGCCATGGAGCCAAAGAAAATATCACAAAAGGCCTCCCTTGTTTCATAGTCAAATTTAAGAACCCATTTCTTTAAAATCTCATCTGTAACCAGAGAAGATTCTGCAACGGCGTCTCTACGATTAAATGTATTTTTGGTGATTTGCCATGACATTAAATCGTGCTGATTGATGCCTTTGTTGCTGCTTTCAACTATCTCCACCTGAGCCTTGGTGTACATGAGAAGTCCGATTATGGATTCCTCCGGAATAAACTTTATAATCTTGCTTACAATTGACTTGTACTCCTGAGACTGAACAATCTCTGGTATGAAGCCCGGGCCGTCAAAATTGTATATATTTAAAATATTATCCTTAATATGAGAATAGCTAAAGGCACTGGCATATACTGCAAAGTTGCCACCCTTGGAGTGACCGCCAATGCGAAGCGGCCTCATGGTGCTGGAAAAATTGTCGTTTAAATACTCTACAGCCTTACGCTGTCCGCCTGTACCATTGGAAAAGCTCATGTTAAAGTCTTCCTTCCAGCCCACCAGGCTGTCGTCTGTACCTCTGAAGGCCACAAAAATAGTGCCGTCGGTCAAATGAAATGTACAGGCAGCAAATTGAAGCTGGTCGATTGCGTCTATCTCATTTACAAAGCCGGATAACTTCATGCCTCCATATCTTACAGAGCCTGCCATCTTTTCCATGAGAAAAGGAGCAACCTTTGTAAGATTAGTCTTAGCCAAAAGTTCCTCCTTAGAATACTTTTCAAAAAACAGATTACAGGCATCCTCAATGGAGATTTTATCCTTAAGGCCAGGACCAGGAACGATGTCATCAAAGGCTGTGTAAACCAGCTCGCACAAAACCAGGCTGTCCACCTCATTGAATGGATCAACCTCAAAAGGTATATCCGCTCTCCAATCCAAGTAATCCAAAATATTTGACATATTTAATTATTCCTCATCAAATAAAGAATCATCACCAGGCTGTGGCTCCTCTACAAAGGCCTCCTCAACCTCAGAAACAGGTTCATCCTCAAATATAGATTCATCAACTGCATTCTTGTCTGGCGCCTCTTCAATATTGCGCTTTAACGCTCTCTCGGAGTCATTCTTGTGATCCTTGAGACCGATTGCCATTAATAAAAGCGAGAATAAAGAAACCGCTCCCATAACAATCAAATAAAGACAACTTAAAAAGCTACCATCAAAGAACTTGAACTGCTCTAACAAAACATAAGCGCTAGCGCCAATTGCAGCAAGTCCAAAGATAAGATTCAAAAACCATATGCCTCTTTGCATATGAAAAAGTGCAAATGACTGCTGAAGCATAACTGCGCCTAGCACAGCACCAATAAGACAAATACCAGCATCAATAAAGCTTGATATAATGTCAGCCTTAAAGATGATAGCCGAACCAATGATTACTAGAATCACACCCATGGTAAATCCATAGTTGGAAATCCTTGCGTATTCACCATTAAAGAAATATTTAATCATGTAGTACGCGCCAAAGATAATAAACAAAACTCCAACTGCCAAAACAGAATAACTGTAAACTAAAGTTGAAATAAAGTTGTTGTCAAAAACATATAAACATATACCAACTGCAAGAAATGCTATAGAACCAATAATATGTGCTGCTAAGCCTGCTTTAGATTCTTTAATTTCTCCTGTATTGTTTGCCATATCGTCCTCCTTAAAGAGTTTTAGCTCTCTGATCAATGTTCTTCTGGAAATTAATTACGTCGTGATCATAGCACTCATTCATAAAGGCAGATTTAATCATGAAATCAGCCGAAGCCTTGTTGACTGCAATAGGAATATCATAAACCTGAGCAATTCTCACAAGCGCCTTAACATCTGGATCATGAGGCTGGGCTGTAAGTGGATCAGAAAAGAAAATAATCAAATCAATTCTGCCTTCAACAACCTTAGCTCCTATCTGCTGGTCACCACCAAGTGGACCTGAGTTGTAGCCCTTAACAGTAAGACCTGTCTTGTCGGAAATCATACGAGCAGTTGTACCTGTTCCGCAAAGAACATGCTGCTGTAAAATCTCTTTATTTTCCATGCACCAGTCGATTAGTAGTGGCTTTTTGCCATCATGTGCAATAAGTGCAATGCTTTTTTGTTTCCCAATAGTAAGTGTAACTTTGTCCTCCATAATACCTCCGTCCATCATGTAAGTAGTATAACTACAAGATTAATAATGCTATGGGCAAGAATGCAAATGGATAACCTCTTACTCTTGATAAAAATAAACCCAAGTCCCAACCCAATAACTAATGCATAAATAAATTGTACTATATTATTATGCAGAATACCAAAAAAAATTGACGAAGTTATGATTGCCATCCAAGGACCATGCCAAAAATAAACTTGCGTACAAATTATTCCTCTAAGGAGTATTTCCTCTAAAATCGGTACCACAATAACACTACAAAGTATCTGAATAAAAATGCTTCCATCTAAAAGAGTTTCCTTAGCCTTGGCATATCCCTTGGACTGATTAACAAGACCCGACTGAGTAAGAATAACATTTAAAATAATGCCAATTGCTACTACCGCAACAACCTGCAGTGCCAAGTAAACAACCTGCTTTGCCGAAGTAATCTTATCTGGAATAAGCTTTGGCGATGCCTTGTACATTAATCCTAGTGGTACAAGACAAACTAAACCTGAAATAATGAGGCAGAGTGGTCTGCCCCATTTTTCTCCAAATTCTAAAAACAAAAAGTTACCGCCAACTTGGTACACAATAAAGTAAATAAATAATGGATATAGTATTTTATTTATGCGATTAAACTTAATTTGATTCAATATAATCTAATACCTCGCTTGGAAAGTCCAATATCACAGCTGCGTCATGTTCCACAAGGTCTTGTCTTTCGCCAAAGCCCCATGTAATACCAATGCAATCTATATTTCTTTGGTTGGCGCCATCACAATCAAACTTTGTGTCACCAATGAGAACTGTGTCCTCCTTAGTCATCCAAGGAGCCCTTTTAAAACAAAGGTCAATCACCTGAGCCTTAGTGTCAATCTTGGCATCCATGGTGGCGCCACAGATATCAGTAAAATACTGGGCAACCCCAAGATTTTCTAAAAGCTTTCTTGCAGTAGGCTCCGGCTTTGACGTACAGACCATCAGGTTGTAGCCCCTTTTGACAAGGGAGTTTAAAAGCCCCTCTACACCTTCAAATACATCTGCCTGCAAGCAGCAATTCTCAGTGTCGTAATAGTATCTGTAGGTTGTAATCATATCCGTCATATCCTCTGGCTTGACGTGCAAGTAGTTAGGAAAAGAATATGTAAAAGGTGGCCCTACGCATTTACGAAGTGTAGCATAATCAGGAATCTCATATCCGTATTTATTGAGAGCCTTTTTAAGACAATCGATTATACTAGGTGCTGAATCAACAATTGTACCGTCTAAATCAAATAAAATGTTTTTAATCATTTCTTAACTCCCTTAGTGTCTCGAGATGCAATGTGAAGTCTGTTAAGAGAAATCTCCTTGTCCTTAACCTTAACATCCTTGGCTTCGCCCTCAGCAAGAACGTGAATCTCAACAAGCTCATCACCCTTTGCAAGCTTCATTCCACGTACACCAACAGCAGTTTTCTTCTTGGCAGGAATTGTATCTCCCTGAATTCTAAGGAACATATCCTTAGCTGACTGCATTACTACAGTATCGCCTTCACCAATAATCTTAACGCAAATCAACTCATCCTTATCTGCAAGCTTAGTTGCAGCAATAAGCTTTCTTGATACATCAAACTCAGTTCCATCTACAACTTTAATCATAGACTGCTTGGTACCAAACAATAGCTTCTTAGAAACAATATTTGCCATAGAATCAGCAAGCAATAGATTCTCCTTGTTCAAGTCAATCTTAGAGCCCTTTTCAGCTGTATCAATTGGCTGCCCCTTGTCTCTAAACTTACCAAATGGAAGGCTTAGAACCTTAACTGTATGCATGTCGCCCTTTTCAGTGAATAGACAAAGCTTGTCAACATTCTTGCAGAAGATAATCTTTTTAGACTCAATCTCTGCAGCCTCTTTGTTACGCTCGTAAGTTGGCATATCCACAACCCTAGCATAAGCAAATCTATCGATAAGAACTGCCACATCAATAACCTCGATTGGCTTCTCTTCTACAATTGCCTCCTCAACATTGTCGATGACAGTGCGACGCTCTTTTGCGTATTCCTTTTTGATTGCTTGAAGGTCCTTGATAATAACCTTGGCCATCTCTGCGCGAGAGCCAAGAATCTTGCTGTAGGTAGCAATCTTCCCTAGAGTCTCATCATAATCTGCACGAAGAGCCTCGATTTCAAGGCCGATTAATCTATGAAGTCTCATATCAAGAATTGCCTGAGCCTGTCTATCAGTAAAATGAAGCTGCTCAGCATCCCTTTTAGACTGCTGTGACTTAAACTTAATACCTGCAGTGATACCGTCAACAAGACATGCTTTGGCCTGCTTAATATCCTGAGAACCACGTAAAATCTCGATAATCAAATCGATAACATCACAGGCCTTTATTAAGCCTTCTTGAATTTCCTTTTTGTCGTTTTCCTTGCCAAGAAGATGTGTGTACTTTCTAGTGCAAAGCTCATACTGGAAATTAACATGATGTCTAATAATTGGAACAATGCCTAGTGTCTCTGGCTTGCCATCAGCAACAGCAAGCATATTTACACCAAAGGTATCCTCCAAACGAGTCTTCTTGTATAAAAGATTGAGAACATTTTGTGCATCAGAGCCCTTTCTAAGCTCGATGACAATTCTCATCTGTTCACCCTTTGACTGATTTGAAATATCAGTAATATCGTTTGTCTTTTTAGATTCAACAAGGGAGAAAATGTCATTCAGGAACTTTCCTATGTTGGCTCCTATCATTGGATAAGGAATCTCCGTAATTACGATTTGCTCCTTGCCGCCTTTAATCTTCTCGATTTCGGCCTTGCCACGAATCTTTATTTTGCCAACACCAGTAGAATAAATCTCAAGCAAATCATCCTTGTTGGTTACAATACCGCCAGTTGGAAAATCTGGACCAGGAATGATTTCAAGCATTTCCTTGGTGTTGATGTCTGGATTTTTCATGTAAGCAATAACACCGTCGACTACCTCACCTAAATTATGCTGAGGAATAGATGTAACCATACCTACGGCAATACCATCTGAACCGTTAATGAGAAGGTTTGGAACACGAACTGGAAGAACCTCTGGCTCCTTTTCTGTCTCATCATAGTTTGGTACAAAATCTACTACATTTTTATCTAAATCACCAAGGTAAACTTCTTGCGCCACCTTGGCAAGTCTAGCCTCTGTGTAACGCATGGCAGCGGCTCCATCACCCTCGATAGAACCAAAGTTACCATGACCATCTACAAGTGGAAGGCTCTTTTTGAAGTCCTGGCTCATAACAACCAAGGCTTCGTAAATTGAGCTGTCACCATGTGGATGATATTTACCCATTGTATCACCTACGATACGGGCTGACTTTTTGTATGGTTTATTATAATCAACCTTCAGCTCGTACATATCGTAAAGAGTACGACGCTGTACTGGCTTAAGACCATCTCTAACATCTGGTACTGCACGGGCAAGTATGACAGACATAGAATAATCTATGAAGGATTTTTGCATTATCTCAGAATATTCTGTTCTAATAATATCTTGTGCCATTTATATATAACCCTTTCTAAACATCTATTTCAGCCTCGCGTGCGTGCTTGTAAATAAATTCTTTACGAGGAGCTACATCGCTACCCATAAGAAGCTCTGTAACCTCAGATGCCATAAGTGCATCCTCGATTTCTACAAGCTTTAACTTGCGACGCTCTGGGTCTAAAGTTGTCTCCCAAAGTTGCTCTGCATCCATCTCTCCAAGACCTTTGTATCTCTGAAGTGTAAATGACTTGCCTTCCATTCTCTTACGATACTTTTCAAGAGCAACATCGTCGTAAAGATATTCCTCTTCGCCTTTTGAAGGAATAGCCTTGTAAAGAGGTGGCATAGCAATGTAAACATGTCCCTCGCGAATTAAATCTGGCATAAATCTGTAGAAGAATGTAAGTAAAAGTGTGCTAATGTGAGCACCATCCACGTCGGCATCGGCCATAATTACAATCTTGTTGTAACGAAGCTTTGAAATATCAAAGTCGTTGCCATATCCTTCTGAGAAGCCGCAACCAAAAGCATTGATAAGTGTCTTGATCTCGGCGTTGGCAAGCACCTTGTCCATGGAGGCCTTTTCAACGTTAAGAATCTTACCACGAATTGGCATGATTGCCTGATACATACGGTTGCGCGCCTTCTTTGCTGAACCACCAGCGGAATCTCCCTCTACGATGAATATTTCGCATTTTTCTGCATCCCTAGACTCGCAATTAGAAAGCTTACCGTTTTGGTCAAAAGAAAACTTTTGCTTTGTAAGAAGATTGGTCTTTGCCTTCTCTTCGGATTTACGAATCTTGGCACTCTTTTCTGCGCAGGAAATAATAGCCTTTAAAGTCTCAAGATTTCTATCGAAGAAAAGTGTAAACTCATCCTGACAAATCTTTTGAGTAGCCTTAGATGCATCTGGGTTATCAAGCTTAGTCTTGGTCTGACCTTCGAAGCGTGGGTCAGGATGCTTGATAGAAACGATAGCTGTAATACCGTTTCGCACATCTGCGCCGGTAAAGTTGGCATCCTTATCCTTTAAGATTCCAAGCTCACGGGCATAGCTATTGATAACTGTTGTAAGCACTGTCTTGAAGCCTGTAATGTGAGTACCGCCCTCTGAGTTGTAAATATTGTTACAGAAACCAAGGATGTTTTCCTTGAACTCGTTGCAGTACTGGAAGGCTATCTCAAGCTCGATATCATCACTCTTGCCTGTAAAGTAAACTACGTCATGAAGCGCCTCAGCAGTCTTATTAATCTCCTTAACAAATCCCTTGATGCCATCAGGCTCGTGGAATGTCATATACTCAGGGTCTTCCCCTCGCAAATCTGCGTAATTGATAGTAAGACCTGGGTTAAGATAAGCTGTCTCATGGAGGCGTGACTTAATATCATCCTCTTTAAAGTAGGTCTTCTCGAAAATCTCAGAATCTGGAAGGAAGTTGATTTTGGTACCGTGCTTGTTGGTTTTGGAAACCTTTGGAAGAAGTCCATCCACAAGCCTTTCAGTTGGTACGCCTCTCTCATATCTATCGTGATGAACGAAGCCCTCACGAGAAATATCAACAACCATATATTCACTAAGTGCATTTACAACAGAAGAACCAACACCGTGCAAACCACCGGAAGTCTTGTATACGCTGTCATCAAACTTACCACCAGCGTGGAGTGTAGAAAATACAAGTCGTGCAGCAGGAACTCCCTTGGCATGCATACCAACAGGAATACCTCTACCATTATCCTCAACAGTACAGCTGCCATCCTTTTCAAGGGTGACATAAATAGTATCGCACTCGCCTGCAAGGTGCTCATCAACTGAGTTGTCTACAATTTCGTATATCAAATGGTTAAGACCCTTGCGGGACGTAGAACCTATATACATTCCAGGACGTTTTCTAACTGCCTCTAGTCCCTCTAAAACAGATATACTGCTTTCGTCATAGGTAACCTTTTTTGCCATAATTAATTACTCTCTTTCTTTCAATACATTACTAATGGCGTCTGGTGTTTGCCAGACGCCAAAATTATATCTAGTGTTTGCCTGTAGAACCAAATCCACCCTCTCCACGAGCTGTATCAGAAAGCTCTGAAACCTCTGAAAACTCAACTGAAAGGAAAGGAACTACAACTAGCTGTGCAATCTTTTGAGCCGGTGTAACTACTCTTTCAACTTCACCATCATTGTGAAGTGCAACCTTAACTTCTCCTCTATAATCTGAATCAACAACACCAACACAGTTGGCAGGTCTAAGACCTTCCTTTGCTGAAAGTCCGGATCTTGCAAAAATGCCTCCGAAATATCCAACTGGGATTTCCATGGCAAGACCTGTTCCAATCATCTTAGTCTCGTGTGGTGCAATCTTAACCTCCTCTGCAATGTCTGCAAATAAATCATAACCTGCAGCGTACTCTGAGCCCCTCTCTGGAAGCTTAGCAGAATCGGTAAGCTTGGTAATATTCATTTTGATGGTATTCATAAATATATTCTCCTAGCAAATTAATCTACGTGCAAAACTATTTGGTCCAGCTTTCTGGTCTGAGGAACATCGATAACTCGCTGATTGATGCTGCCTCTCCATTTAGCCTGCAAATCTATCTTATCAATTTCAAATTCTCCGTCAACTAAAACATCAACGTATTCCATAATATCTAGAGATTTGATTTCTTCGTATGTGTAGCCAGTGTAAAGCCAGACGGTCTTGCCGGGAAATTTCTCCCTAATCTCCCGGGCAAGCTCCGTCACTTCATCACGATTTCCTGGAAACAATGGGTCGCCGCCGCTAAAAGTAATCCCGGAAATATAATCTCTAGAAAGCACTTCAAATAACTCTTCTTTGGCTGCCGCATCAAACTTTAGTCCGCTGTCAGGGTCCCATGTGATTGGGTTTTGACATTCCTTACAATGATGATTACAGCCAGACAGCCACAAAACAACGCGAAGGCCATCACCATTAAGCATGTCATCTTTAGTAATATTGTGGTAATTCATTAATTCTCCGCTCCTACATAGATTTACGATCGGCGATTTCCGCCATCTTTGCCTCATTAAGGCGAGTATCTCCTTTTACTCGTGAATAAGAAAGATATCCGTTCATTCTGTCTATCTTGGTGAGATTCTTACTGCCACATACTGGGCAAACATCCATCTCCAACTCCTCGTGTCCGCAATCATCACAGTAAGAAAGGGAAAGGTTGACACCCTCATAAAATCCCTTGGCCATTGCGCGACGTACAAGAGTCTTAACAGCCTCTCGGTTGTAGTTGATTGGATAGCGGACATACTGAATCTTGCCACCGTTAGAAAGCTCCCAGAAACGTCCTTCCTTATCCTGTTTCTCGATAGGAGTAATGTTTTCAGAAACATGACAGTGGAATGAATTGGAAACATATTCTCTATCAGAAACATTTTCTATAATGCCGTATTTATTTCTAAACTGCTTTACCTGCAATCCACAAAGATTCTCTGCAGGTGTGCCGTAGATAGCATATAAATTGCCATCGGCTTCCTTAAACTCAGCGACCTTTTCATTGATGTGCTTTAAAACTTCAAGGGCAAACTCTCCATCCTCAACAAGTGACTTGCCATTGTAAAGCTCCTGAAGCTCGTTAAAGGCTGTAATACCAAAAGATGCTGTTGCAGCCTTAAGCAATGGCTTAATCTTGTCGTGGAAGCCAAGGTGTCCACCATAGAAACCACCCTCGCAATATGCTAAAGGATTGGTGCTAGCTCTCATCTCACCAAGGTATGCATAAGTACGGATGTGAAGCTTGCGAATCATCTCAAGATAATAATCAAGCACCTGATAGAAGTCCTTAGACTCCTGACGTGACTTAGCAAGAATCATTGGCAAATGAAGTGAAACTGCACCTATGTTAAATCTTCCGATGAAGATAGGCTCATCGTTTTCATCTGCAGGCTTCATGCCACCATTCTCATACCAAGGAGAAAGGAAAGCACGACATCCCATTGGCGAAATTACTTTGCCATACTTCTTGTACATGCTGGCAATATAGCCCTCACCAGTAAGTGAAAGCCAATCTGGATACATAGTCTTGCGAGAGCAATCTATACCTGCCTCGAAAACATCCTCAAGCTCCTTGCCTGGGCCATGTAAATTCTCATCATACAAGAATACAATCTTAGGGAAGAGAACTGGCTTCTTGAAACCAGGCTTGCCCTGACCGATTGAACGAACCTTAAGGCAGGCTTTAGAAGCCATCTTGGCAAATACAGTTGTGCCAAGGCCAATTGTAACGGTGATAAATGGATAATCACCTCTTGAAGAAGCAACTGTGTTAAACTTGTACTCCCAACCCTGGAAGCCCTGCTCCATCTCACGCTCAACCTCGCTCATGGAAACTTCTCTAGCCTTCTCCTCGTCAATGCCAAGTGAAAGGTACTTGCTCATATATTTATCAAATGACTTTTGAGCATACTTCTCTAAAATCTGATCAGCCTGTGGAATAGTAAATCCACCATACTGCTGGCTTGCAGCAGAAAGAACAATGTCTCCGATAACATCAAATGCCACATCAAGACTCTTTGGCTCGTTGTAGAAAATGTTCCCCATCTCAAATCCGCCCTCAAGAACAGACTTAACATCGAAAAGACAACAGTTCATAGTGTCTCGACGAGCATTCATATCGTGAATGTAAATGTAGCCATCACGAATAGCCTGAACTTCCTCTGTTGTAAGGAAGAACTTCTTGTAAAGCTCTCTGTTAAGCTCATTGAAAATCAACGAGCGCTTGGTAGAAACAAGTGCTGAATCAGTGTTTGAATTCTCCTTGTCGCCAATGTACATAATGTTTTGAGACTTTTTGTAAACGTCATCCAGCATCTGGACAAAGTCCTGCTTATAGTTACGATAATCTCTATAAGACTTTGCAACCATTGGATTAACTCGCTCCAACGCTCCCTCAACAATATTATGCATTTGTGCAATCTCAATCTTCTCAAGGCCAAGCTCCTCCACTCTCTCCTCAACAAATTGACAAATAAACTTCTCCTGCTCTGGAGTAAATTTAACTAGCACACGAGTTGCAGACTTTCCCACAGCCTCAACTACCTTTTGCACGTCAAATGGCTCAAGTGCTCCATCCTTTTTAACTACAAATCTCTCCATACTAACCTCCGGGTTATTAAAACCAAATCCTATATTCCCTAAAAACTCTAATTCAAAATAAAGTCATTCTGAAAATTGTAAACACTTAAATTCAATAAATACTCTTATAGAAATATTGCTTGTTAAGCTAGAATTTAGACATCCTAATAATCAAATTTTCAGTCAATATTTAGTAATTTACAATAAAAAACTACTAGATATTGTGTTACTAAAATTATAGTACCACCACATAATCTAGTAGTCAATAAGTATAAAAGCCACAAAATAAAGTTTCACTTTTCAGACAAATTTACACTAAAATTTATTCACAAATCAAGGTTTTAGAGAAGTTTAATAACCCAAATTGTCATTAACCATGATTACATGAATTCTACCAGGATGTCTTGAGAATCTTGTAACCAAAAACTGACAGCAAATAGTATCAGGTGATTTGCAGTTCATACATGAGCCTGTCTTGGCACATGGAGTTGAAAGACCAAATCTCTGTGCATTGATTGGTGCAGCAACATTGCGGGCGCGCTTCATGGCAGCATCAACATCTGGACAAACCTTATTCATGCCCACTATAAAAATAACATGCTTTGGTCCCTGTGCAATGGCTGAAACGCGATTGGCATTGCCATCGATATTTACAATTACACCATCCTCCGTAATAGCATTAGCGCTGCTAATGAAAAAGTCAGCATCATATGCCTTAAGCATAGCTGCTCTCTTGTCCTCATAAGCATCTCTGTCGATAAAATCGTAATCACCCTTTTGAAGAGCATCAACAAGACCAATCTCGTGAGCACTCATGGCTCCACCCATGGTAACTGAAGATTTTTCAGGAATTAAATCCAAAGCAAGCTTTAATGCTTCCTCCTTGCTGTTTGCATAGTACCCCTTCATATTTCTGGAATCGATACCTGCAATAACCTTCTGTGCCAGCAGACTGTTTCTCTTTGCAATGTTTTCGTTCATATTAGACTCCTTATATTTTTCTTAATTTCTCACCAGATTATTATTTTTTAAAAATATAATTGGAACAAATCTAAGCTATAACCTTAAATTGTTATTTTTAGTCCAACACTTAATTGCTGAACTCTTTCTCCAAGCTCTTCCTTAAGGATTCCAAAGGCCCTATTCATGGTACAGTGTCCTGTATAGATGCACTCTATATTTTTCTCTTTAAAGATTTCTGCCACCTTTAAAATCTCGGCCTTAGTCTTGTTGTAAAGGTGAAGGCCTCCAATGTAGCCATATATATGCTTGTCAGGGAATGTCCTTTGAACCTCGTCAATTATATTGCCGGCCCCACCATGTGAGCAGGAATTGAGAATCACAAGGCCCTTATCAGTATCTAATACAAGGCTTTGCTCATGAGAAAAATCATCAAGCATCCACTTGCGATTAATTTTTTGATACATCTGCTCTCGTTTACCAAGCACATCAAGACCAGGCGTCTTGTGAGGGATAATATACACTCCATCCATAAGCTTATAGTCACCGGAAACCATTTCAATTCTATCTGGATATTTTTTAAGTAATTTCTTTGGAATGCCAATGTATTTTTTGAAAAAGAATTTTAAATTGCGATAGCAGTTGGTATCACTTCCCTCTCTCAGGCAAAACTTGGCACTACTATTATTTTCAAAAAAATATGGAATGCCGTTGGCATGATCATAATGTGCGTGACTAAGGACGCCGTAATCTATATCCTTTACATCAAATCCAAGGCCTTTAAGATTCGTTAAGAAAAGATTAGAACCTCCTGCATCAAGGAGAATCTTTTTATCTGCATATTCTATTAAAAATGATAGGCCCCACTCACCCTGTAAGTCCATGGCTGCAATATTGTCTACCACTACTGTAATTGTTGTGCTCATACTAACCTCGTTAATCAAATTATTTATTACTAATAATTCTTATGGTAAATGAAATCATAAAAAATTAATTATAGGCTTAAATGGACTTTATGAAATCCTTGATTATCCTATTTCTTTAATACACAAAATTGTATTCATACTCCAAAATATACATAAGTTATTTTTATGACAGCTGTAAAATAACTTCACTTAGCTTCTCAGCCAAAACCTTGTGGGCCTCAGGAGTCAGGTGTAAGGAATCAAACTCTGATGGTGAAATACACTTTGCTGCATCAAAAAATACACAGCCCTTTTCATCTGCAACCCTCTTGTAATGCTCAGGAAATTGCCTAGACCTTTCTATAGCGCTTTCATCAAAGGAGCCTGCAAATGGCGATCTTGTTATCCCCTCACCAATTTCTGGCGGAGAAACCAAAATAATCTTTGGAATAAAGCTTTGCTTTTCCTTTGCAAATTCAATGATTTCGTCCACAAGCCTTCCTGCAGCCTCTGCAATCTCCTTTGCAGAAAGATGAAATACAGTCTTTAAATCATTGCTTCCAAGCATCATCACAACTATATCAACAGGCTTGTGAGAATTAAGACAGGGCTTAAGATAATCAAGACCGTTCTTCCACCCCTCAATTGGATCATCTTGGATTGTGGTGCGACCGTTGCAACCCTCCTCGATTACAGTGTACTCATCACCGAGAAGCATCTGTAATCTACCTGGATAACGCACATCCCTTGGGTATCTCAACCCAGTTTCTGGCACATGGCCGTAAGTGTTTGAATCCCCATAACATAATACAGTTTTCATAAAAACATTCTCCAATAATTTATTTTCTACCATATAAATGGTATCAATCTGTATTTTACTTTATCCATGTACTGGCTATAACCAGCAAGTCCCTTCTTTAAGACTTCCTCTTCATTTTTAATCCTTTTTACGATAATAGGAATGTATGTAAGCAGAATTATAAATGAAATAAGCGAGCCAAGAATAAGCGGCATGGCTAAAAACATAAATAGCGTTGTGAAATACATAGGATGTCGCACCAGGCTATATATTCCGGTATCTACAACCTTTTGATTTTCCTGGACTTCAATAGTGCGTGAAAGATATTCATTTTCTCTAATGACTTCTCCATATAAAATGTAAGCCAAAATAAAAATGATTGTAGCTACAAAAGTAATTTCTCTTGGAAGCACAAGCCACTTAAATCTATAATTTAAGCCAGCAAAAATAAAGGCAACCATAAACATCAGTCCGCTTAAAGCTACCACAACCTTTTGCTCCATTTGCTCTTCCCGAGCATTTAGCCTTTTCTTAAGTAGCTCGGGATTACAAAAATACAAAATAAATCCCGCAACCACCATAGGGATAAAAAGAACTCCAAGCAGCAACCAGCCCTGCCAATAACCTAAAGAATCTGCAGGTATGAAAATTAAAAGCGCCATTATAATAAAGCCGCTAACAACCTTCACAAGACCCTGCACCAATAACTCCAACTTCATAACCCCACTCCTTATGTAGAAAAGTTAAAAATTGCCTCCATTCCAGCCCCAGTCTGTAACTGGATGATAGGTTACATAAACTGAGCTTCCCGGGATTCCAAGCTTCTCTTCAAAAAGCTGGCAAATCTGTCCTGTCAGCTTGTCATAGGCATCGGATGGAGCATTTCCAAACAAGCTTACTGAAACATAAGCTCCCTTATCAAGCTTGTTTCCTCCAAACCACAAATCATAGTTGTCATCGATACCTACCATGAGATAAGTCTCACTCTTGTTAAGAGTAGATATAAGCTTACCAAGCTCAGACTTAATGTCCTCCTTAACCTCTGCAGTAACTGGTAATGTAATTTTTGAATCAATAAATGGCATAACATAATCCTCCTTTATTTATATAATTAGCCTCGGTCCAAATAACGAACTGAGGCCATAAGTACTAATTAATTACTCTATTCTGCTTCGCTATAATTTTTATCTTCCTTCTCCCACTGAATCTTTGCCTCTTTTGCCCACTTAAATCCAAGGCAAATAATAGCTTACTCCCACTCTAGCTCAGAGGTTTCATCCTTCTTTGAGCGAGTCATAAGTTCGTAAACTGCATCCTTCACAGGAAGGTTATCAAATAATACCGCATTTACGATTTCAACTATAGGCATTTCTATGTTGTATTTTTCTGCAAGCTTCTTGGCAGCCTTTGCAGAATAAACACCCTCTACTACCATGGCAACTTTGTCCATCGCCTCATCCTTGGTCATACCTTGTCCAATGTAGAATCCTGCCATCCTATTTCTAGAATGCATAGATGAACATGTAACAATAAGATCGCCTACACCAGTAAGACCAGAAAGAGTCTCGGCCTGTCCGCCCATGGCAACAGCAAGGGAAGAAATCTCCTTGATACCACGAGTAATAAGAGCAGCCTTGGCATTATCCCCAAATCCTAGCCCGTCTGACATACCTGCAGCTAAGGCAATGACATTTTTGAGGGCTGCACCAACCTCGATACCCTTAACATCTGGTGAAGAATATACTCTAAAATACTTGTTCATAAAAAGGTTCTGAACAAATAAAGCAACTTGGCGATCTGTTGAGCCTGCAACAACAACTGTTGGATTAAATACAACAACCTCTTCTGCATGGCTTGGACCAGATAATACGCATATACGTTTATCCTTGCCTAACACATCCTCTAAAATCTCTGTCTGTGTAAACAGAGTATCTTCCTCGATGCCCTTTGTAACTGTAATAAAAATCTGATTATCATTGATAAATTGTTTGATTTTCTCAGCAGTTTCTCTTGTTGCCTTTGAAGGAACAGCAAAAAGAACCACATCAGCAGAAAGAACCGCAGATTGAATATCTGCAGTGAAAATAAGTGAATCTGGAAGCTTCACTCCTTTTATCTTGTCACTAGTATGGGTATCCTTCATCTGGTCAACCTGTGACTGACGATGAGACCATACAGTAACTTCATGTCCATTTTTCTCAAGCATTACAGCTAGGGCGATGCCCCAGCTTCCTGCACCAAGTACACTAATTCTAGCCATTACAAAATCTCCAAAATTATTAGGTTAAAATTATTCTCTAGTTTCTGGATGGAATGAAAACTTATTCTCGTTTCCATTAATTAAACGCTTAATATTTGCATGATGTAAAGCTATGGCAATAGCAGCTACCACACAACAAATGACAACTGCCTCTGTAAGTTCCTTACCTACAAACACATCATCAAGCATTCCCATTTTTGCAGCAACAACCATCTCCGCTGCAAAAGAAAAAACACCAATCATAGAGCCCAAAGATACGTATCTTGTAAGAGCAACTATCGCAATAAAGATAATTGCTGGAATTGGAAGCCCCATTGGAAATAAAGCAATGATAAATCCAAGAGTTGATGCAATTCCTTTACCACCTTTAAACTTCATATATACAGGAAAATCATGTCCTAGAACTACTCCAAGACCTGCATACATCTTATAAATATAAATATTATCATAGAAGTTTCTGAAAAACAGCCATACAACAAAAACTGCTACAACGCATTTTAAACAGTCCCAAACAAGTGTAATAAGACCTGCTGAAACGCCAAGATTTCTGAGTGTGTTAGTAGTGCCAACATTACCACTACCTACCTTTGTTAAATCAATGTTTTTGGACTTTCCAATGAGGTACCCCATCAAAATCATGCCAAAGCAATAGCCAATAGCTAAAGCAATAAGTCTCCCTGCTATCATTATTCGTTTTCCTTTCTTTCTCTAATGATAAATTTAAGTGAAGTGCCTTCGAAGCCAAAAGCATCTCTAATTCTGTTTTCAAGATAACGAACATATGAAAAATGCATCAAGTATTTTTCATTGACAAATATAACAAACGTAGGCGGCTTAACAGCAACCTGTGTAGTATAGAATATCTTGAGTCTCTTTCCCTTGTCAGTAGGTGGCTGCTGAAGCGCAACTGCCTCAGTAACAATCTCGTTAAGGACACCAGTAGCAATACGCATTGAATTGTTCTCAATAACAGAATCAATGGTCTCGTAAATCTTGCCGAGACGCTGACCACTCTTAACTGAGATAAAAAGAATTGAAGCGTAAGGCATGAAAGAAAGAATCTGGCGAATCTTCTGCTCGTGCTCCTTCATTGTCTTGTCATTCTTTTCAATAGCATCCCATTTATTGACAGCTATGATAATGCCCTTGCCGCGGTCATGTGCAATACCTGCAATCTTGGCATCCTGCTCTGTAACACCTTCGGTGGCATCTATCATGATAATTACAACGTCTGATTTCTCAACTGAAGCAACAGCACGAACTATTGAATATCTCTCCAAGTCCTCTTTAATCTTGCTCTTGCGACGAAGCCCTGCTGTATCGATAAAGATATAATCCTTATGATTGTAGCGAACTCTAGTATCTACAGCATCACGAGTAGTGCCCGCTATATCTGAAACAATAACTCGCTCCTCACCACATAGCTTGTTAATCAATGATGATTTACCAACGTTTGGCTTACCAATGACAGCTATTCGTGGAGTGTCGTCCTCCTCCTCATCTCCAGATGGCTCAGGGAAATAGCTGACAACCACATCAAGCATATCACCAAAACCGAGTCTTGATGAAGCAGAAATCGCAATTGGGTCACCAATACCAAGATTGTAAAACTCGTAGACATCTGCCATGTCTCGCTCAAAGCTATCAACCTTGTTAACAACAAGCACAACTGGCTTGTGACTTCTGCGAAGCATATCAGCAACCTTAGAATCACTATCAACAAGGCCTTGCTTAACGTCCACAAGGAAAATAATAACATCTGCTGTATCAATGGCAATCTGCGCCTGCTCACGCATCTGAGAAAGGATAATATCCTTTGAATCAGGCTCGATACCACCGGTATCAATCATTGTAAAATCGTAGTTGAGCCATGAAACATCTGCATAAATACGATCTCTTGTAACACCTGGTGTATCTTTAACTATAGAAATACGCTCGCCTGCCAGGGCGTTAAAAAGCGTAGATTTTCCAACATTAGGGCGGCCAACTATAGCCACAACTGGTCTCGACATAATTTACCTCTCTTCTATGGTCTATGAGCGCTTGTTACGCTATCAATATTTATACAGCTTCGTCGCGAGATTGGCTCCTTAAGCATGTATAAACATTGATAGCTACAAGTGCAATATAGTTTCAAACAAATCTAGATAACAATATATTAATGTTCTGAACGAGACGTGTTAGCCGAGGAAAGAATATTAATATATTGTTATCGTAAGATTTGCGCTCAGCCTAGATTTTACAATAGGTACAAGCACTTGTAAAGTTGCGATAGCTAAAATACGGGAATATACTCAAATGCATTTTTGTAGTGATGTAAATGCCCTGATTCAATTGCCACCACATCAAATCGTACATTAGTGTCGCCACCATATTGGTGGCTATACAAATAAAAATCTGCTGTCCGTGAAATCTTTCGCATTTTAGCAAAATTAACAGCAGAAGCTGCATCACCACTAGACGCAGACTTTCTATATTTTACTTCTACAAAAACCAAATAACTACCGTCTCTTGCAATAATATCTATCTCTCCCACCTTGCAATAGAAATTAAACTCGATAATTTCCATGCCCTGGCGCTGAAGATAATCGGCAGCAAGTTTTTCAAAATCATTTCCTTGTCTTCTGTTATTCAAATTAAACCTCTAATGTAATTTTGATTTAATCTTTTCCATGTCATTAACAAAAACCAAAATCTCAGCAACAACCTCGTACAATTCAGGTGGAATGGCGTCCCCTATGTTAAGCTTGCTAAGAGTTTGCGCTAACTCATTATCCTGATAAAAAGGCACATCGTTTTTCTTGGCTTCCTGAATAATCTGCTCAGCAACATATCCCTTGCCGGAAGCAAGAATTTTAGGAGCAGTATCACCAGCCTCATACGAAAGCGCAACGGCGGTTTTGTCTTTATCGAATTTTTTGTCTTCTGCCATAGTTATGCCCTCATATCAAAGCTGTATCTGTGCACTAATCCTGCTGAAGAGCTCTCGGTTGAAACTGGCGCAGCACCAAGAAAATCTTCAACAAAGCTGGCTCTTGGCTCATTACAGGTAACCTGCGAGCTTACGCTAAAGCCTTTCTCTTCAAGTCGCTTTGTTAGAATATCAAGATTTTGTTCTATAAGATTCATAGAATCCTCGTTTGCAAGATTCCACTTGCAACCAACATTAGTCTCCTTGAGAGAAATAAATACATCTGTCGGACCAAGATATTCCATGTCAAAATGCAAAAATGCAGTAATCTCCTCGCCTGCCTCATAGCTACTCTTTTTGTTCTGGCGTACATAAAGCATGCTGTCAGTGTTTTGATTGTACATTTTCAGAGGAATCTGAACGAAGTTATAAATCTCGTTTGCTGAATTCATGAAATTAATATTTTGCTTAATCTCTGCAGTCTGATTCTTGATAGTTTCAGCTGCTTTATTGGCAAAGTTTGCAACTAGCCGCTCAAGAGCCTCCGTCTGTTTGAGCACACGCTCATAAAGCTTTGAAATCTCACCTGGTTTGGTAACATCCTTAGGCTCCATAGCAAAGCTATTAGAAATAATATTCTTAAGAAGACCGCTATAAAGTGGCGATCTAATCAAATCATTTAAAGTTTCCTTTGGTATATCAGGATGATTGTTTAAAAAATCAGTAATTTCTCTAAAAACCTCTTTAATGTTGGCATCAGCCTTTAATGTGCCGTCCTCACTGAAAATCTCCAAATTATCCTTTGGAAAATCAGGCAGCGAATTAAGCAAGGTATTAAAGGAAGTAATCTGCTTTTCACCAGCAAAGCTATTAAGTAGCTGATTGCCAAGCTCATTTTGAGCAACAGTCTCCTGTGCCTCGGCCTGATTCGCCTGAGTTGTCTGATTTGCAGTAGCCGTCTGCTCAGGATTAACCGAAACCCCTGGTTGTTGATTTGCCTGGGCCTCTGGCTTTGCTCCTGAAGTAAGCACATCATTATCTAAAACAGGAATATCTCCGGCCCTGCCATTAACAGCGCTATCTATAACACTGGATTGAGTGCCATCATTTACTACACTTGCTGTCTCCGGATTTGTAGATGTGGTGTTTTGCTGGGTGGCAGCCTCCACCTCTTGACTTGCTTGTGCCACCTGCTGCTCAGCAGGAAGGAAAATCTCTTTAATCTGATTGTTTATTTGAATAGCATCTTGGGTAGAAATATCACCCGATGACATAAGCTTAGGAAGCATGTCTGATATCACTTGAAAATTATCAGTCATGAGAGCCTTGTCGTTGGCGTAATTAACAAACATATTTACATTGTCCGGTGTAATTTCAAGACCAGACTTTGCCATTGTAACAAGAGTCTGGGCATCTACAGTGGGATTGTTAATCATAGCCCTATTCATAACTGCCAAGTTCTCAGGGCTGATTGACATAGAATTTTGCATCATCGAATTAACCATATTGATGGTTCTTTCGTTGGCTGCAATGTTTGCCATATCAAGAGCTTTAAGTAATGTTGGATTGGCCGCTAGTGAATCTAAAGAAATTGGACGAATCTGGATAAGGTTGCCGTCGTTACTCTTCACCTCAAAGAAAACCGACTGTCCCTGGGTGAGGCTTACTCCCGCATCAAGACGGGCTGTCATAGTCTGGCCGTTGGCAAGACCGATAGTAACCTTTCCATTCTCTATAGAATTGACTGAGCCTTCAAAAATCTCACCTTCTTTAAGGCTAGACGCAGGGGTGCCTGTAAGGGACTGACCCTGACTCATTTTGGCCACATCAGTATTATTTACAAAATTGGAATTGTATGGGTTTAAACCATTGTTAATATTCATAATTCACCAACCGCCTAGACAAAGTTACCTATAAAAGATCTCCTGTGAATTGGACAAGGTCCACTATTCTTGAGAGCCTTAATATGCTCTGCAGAACCGTAGCCTTTGTTGGAAGCGAAATTATATTCAGGGTAAATCTGGTCGTACTCAACCATCATTCTATCCCTAGTAACCTTTGCAATAATGCTGGCTGCGCCAATGGAAATAGACTTGGCGTCACCCTTTATAATGGCAACCTGAGGAATATCAACCTCAGGAATAGTAACTGCATCGTTAAGAAGTAGCTGAGGCTGCACCTTGCTTTCCTTGATAGCCTGTCTCATAGCCTCATAAGTAGCCTGTAAAATGTTGATTTCGTCAATTCTAGCCTCTGAAACTACACCAATAGAAACCGAAACAGCCTTGGCCATAATCTCCTCGTAAAGCTCCTCGCGCTTGGTGGCAGAAAGCTTCTTGGAGTCATTGATATATAAAATATCGCAATCTTTTGGCAAGATAACACAAGCTGTAACAACAGGGCCTGCAAGAGGACCTCTTCCAACCTCGTCTATGCCACCAATATAATCGTACTTTTCCCAATATTTGTACTCGTACTCCTTAAGCTTTTCGATACGCTCCTTTTCAACACGAAGCTTTTCCATTCGCTTTAGAGCCTGACCTATAATCTTTGATACGCCAGGTCTACAGTCGTTAATATATTCCTCAATAAAATCCGGTAACAGAGGAAGCTCTGTCTCTTTGTACTGTTTTTGAATTTCAGAAATCTTTTTTTCACTCATAATTATTCAATGTTCTCAACTAAGCCAGCTTTGTTAAATGGGTAAAATCTTATCCACGCTCTACCTGTAATCTCGTCACCCTTGATTGGTCCAAGCCAACGAGAATCCATACTGTTATTGCGGTTGTCACCTAATACGAAGAACTCATCTTCACCTAGATGTATATCATCAATGGCATTGCCCGGATTGTTAATAACATCAGTGCCGTAGCTTTCCTCAAGTATCTGGTCATTGATGTAGATATTACCAGAGCTATCGATTCTAACAGTCTCTCCTGGCAATCCAATAACTCTCTTGATGTAAAAAGCGCCTTCGTCTTCCTTAGGTGGAAATACAATAACGTCGAATCTCTCAGGATCGTGTAATCTATAAGAAATCTTATCAACAATAAGATTATCTCTATCATATAATGTATCCATCATGGACTCACCGCTAACCACTGTTCTCTGCCCAATGAAATGGGTGATTAAAAACACAATAACAAAGCACATTATAACGTTGAAAATAACGCTAAAAATCTCTCGTGCTACTGCCTTAGGTGTAAGAGGCTCCAACTCCTCATCATCCTTACCTTTATCCTTTGAAGGCTTCTTAGACTTGGAATCAAAATCAGAAAGATCCTCTACCTCACTTATATTATGTCTCGCCTTCTCAATCTTTCTCTTGATTTCTATTTCTTCTTCATCAAAGTCGATAACTTTCATGTCATCCTCCTATGGTCTTTCCAGTGATATATTGCCAAGGCTTCCGCTTCTAAACTCATCTATAAGAACAGCTGCCGCCTTATCAAAATCAAACTCCGAACCCTTCTTGACGAAGTTACGATTCTTTGCAATATCCGTAATAATCTCATGATTTTGCTGAGATTCATCCACGCCATATCTTTTATTAATAATACCTGGATAATTACTGGTAAGAAAATCAGTAAGCTCTAGCGCAAGCTCTCTTGTCTCAACAATCGCATCGTTGATAGAACCAATAAATGCAAGATGTAATCCAACTGTATTGTCCTCAAACTTAGGCCATAAAATACCTGGAGTATCTAAAAGCTCTACTGACTTATTAAGCTTAATCCACTGCTTGCCCTTGGTTACGCCTGGCTTGTTGCCAGTCTTGGCCACTGAACGTCCAGCAAAGGAATTGATAAAGGTTGACTTACCAACATTAGGTATACCAACCACCATTGCTCTAACAGGCCTGTTCTTGATGCCGCGCTTTCTGTCGCGTTCGAACTTAGCTGCACAAACTTCATCCAAAGTAGCCTGCACACCCTTCATATTCTTGCGGTCTCTTGAGTCAAGCTCAACCACATAAAAGCCCTGCCCCTTAAAATACTCAACCCATTTACGGTTAGTATCCTTGTCGGCCAAATCTGACTTATTTAAAAGTACAAGCCTAAGCTTACCTGAAGCTAATCCATTAATATCTGGATTACGGCTTGAAACCGGACATCTTGCATCAATAACCTCTATTATTAAATCGATAAGCTTAATATCTTCCTGCATCTGACGCTTTGCTTTGGTCATATGCCCTGGATACCATTGAAATTCCATATTGCACCTCTAGAATGGATATTTAATCCATATTTTTCCTAAAATATCTTCCTTTGAAAGTAAACCGATACTCTCGTACCTAGAATCCTCCGACGAATTACGGTTGTCACCTAAAACAAAATACTGGTTGTCCAATAACTTGATAGGTGAAGCAGCAACCCCTGCATTCTCAATAGGGTCTAACTCCATACCCTCCTTGTAAAGCTCCTCATTGATATAGATTCGACCACTCTTAATATATAAAGTGTCACCAGGCAAGCCGATAACTCGCTTAACACTGTAACTTGCATTAACATTGGACCTTGGTTTAAATGCAATAACATCTCCACGCTCTGGACTATTAAACTTGTAAGCAATAATGTTTATAAGTAATTTATCGGATGTTTCGTAGGTTGGCTCCATAGAAGCATTAGAACACTCCACCTGCTTACCAAAACATATAACGACACCGTAAGCAAGGCCTACAACAAGCACCAGCTCTACAACCAACAGGAGAATATGCTTAACTTTGTCGAAATCAATTTTCCTGCGGCGACGTCTAAAACTAAGTCCATCTTTTTTTCTAAATAACGAATTGTTTGATAATCTTCTTTTTGATAAAAACATACAAAATCCCTTTATAATCTTTAGTAATAATATACCGCATATTGTCCATAATTACCATACATGAAAGAGTTTTGCTTTGCATTTTCCTACAAAGAAAAAAGAACAGCCACATAAGTGACTGTTCCAACTTGTCGAGACTAGATTCTTTCCTTAACCTTTGCCTTCTTACCTGTGAGATTTCTGAGGTAGTAAAGCTTAGCTCTACGAACTTTACCCTTTCTAACTACTTCGATCTTCTCAACGTTAGGGCTGTGAAGTGGCCAAGTCTTTTCTACACCAACACCGTTAGAGTTCTTGCGAACTGTGAATGTCTCACGGTTGCTTCCGCCCTGTCTCTTGATAACTGTACCCTCAAATACCTGTACACGAGTACGGTTACCCTCAACGATACGGCCGTAAACCTTAACTGTGTCACCTACCTGAAACTCAGGTAACTCTGCCTTAAGCTCAGCAGCTTCAATGTTTCTAATAATCTCGTTTGCGTTCATTTTTTCCTCCTAAACTCTCGCGACGTTCTTGAAATACCCTATTGTAAATCAGCGGACCATCTCTTCTTTTAGCAACTCTAGTATAATAACACGATTGAATAGATAATTCAACCTATTTATTATCTGCATTTTCAGCCAAATACTTGGCATATAAATCAGGACGTCTCTCCTTGGTACGCAAGATTGATTGCTCATGTCTCCACATGTCAACCTTGGCGTGGTCGCCTGATAAAAGAATTGGTGGAACCTGTCTATCGTTCCAAGTCTCTGGTCGAGAATACTGAGGATACTCAAGTAAATTGTTCTCCAAGGACTCGTCCTCTCCCGACTCTGAGTTGGTAAGAACTCCAGGAACCATTCTTGAAATAGCATCTATCATAACAAGTGAAGGTAACTCACCACCTGTTAAAACATAATCGCCAATGGAATAATATTCATCAACTATCTCTTCTAATACACGCTCATCTATACCCTCATAGTGACCACAAAGCAGGCATATATCCTCCTTTAAAGCAAGAGACTTGGCATCTGATTGAGTGAAAAGCTTGCCCTGCGGTGTCAGATAAATGCAATGCACCTTGTGGCCAGCCTTATTACAAACAGCCTGATAAGCATCGTAAATTGGTTGTGCCTGCAAAACCATACCTGCCCCACCTCCATAAGGATAATCATCAACCTTCTTGTGCTTATCTAAGGTGTAATCTCTAATATTGATAGCCTCAAAGGAAATGGCACCAGCAGTCTTGGCTCTACCAAGGATACTAGTGTTTAATGCATCCTCTATCATTTCTGGAAAAAGTGTAAGTATATAGTACTTCATATTAATCAATTAATCCCTTCAAAAGGTGCATGTCAATTCGTCTGCCCTCAATGTCTACATTTAAAATGCAATCCTTAATGGCTGGTACTAAAACAGACCTTCCATCATTAAGCTTAATCTCGTATACATCATTTGCACCAGTCTGCAAAACATCTGTAATCTCACCAAACTTGTTGTCTGAATCCTCATCAACGTACACGTCGCATCCAATCAAATCAGCAATAAAGTACTCATCCTTTTTGAGCTTAACACGATTCTCCTTGGTGACATAAAGGCCCTTACCCTTAAATCTTTCGATGTCATTAATATTGTCAATTCCCTTAAACTTAAGGATAACAAGGTTCTTTTGAGGTCTAGCATTTTCCACCTCAAGAGTAATATAACCTTCCTTCCCACCATCTAAGAGAAGATTTTTCATGTTTTTAAATCTGGAAATATCATCAGTAAGAGGAAATACCTTTACCTCTCCTCTGATTCCATGTGTCTGTGTAATTGAACCTACCTGAAATAATTCTTCCAAACTATGCTCCTATACAAATAATATATCTAATCCCTACTTTAAATAGTAAATAATATCCCATAAAGAGAAAATTAGGCCTGACAAAACATCAGGCCTAAAAATTAATTAGCGTCGATTATATCTACGATAACTTTCTTGTCAATCTTTGAGGCTGCAGCCTTAACAACCGCACGTATAGCCTTTGCGATTCTTCCCTGTTTTCCAATAACCTTACCCATATCAGAAGGTGCTACGCGAAGCTCAACAACGATAGCCTTTGCGTCTTCTTTCTCGGAAACAACAACCTCGCTTGGATTGTCTACAAGTGACTTAGCAATTACTTCAACTAATTCTTTCATCACTATTCCTCTACCTTTCGATTGTGTAAATTACTGTACTCCTGCCTGCTTGAAAAGTCTAGCAACTGTCTCAGTTGGCTTTGCACCATTAGCAATCCACTTCTTAGCTGCCTCAGCGTCAACTGTAACCTCAGCTGGCTCCTGATTTGGATCGTATGTACCGATTTCGTCGATGTTTCTACCATCACGTGGTGATCTAGCATCTGCTACAACGATTCTGTAGATAGGTCTCTTCTTCTGACCCATTCTCTTTAATCTAATCTTTACTGCCATTTTAATTTCCTCCTATTAATAACAAAATGGTTGAATGGTTAAAATGGAAATGGGAATCCACCCTTTCCTTTGCCCATCATATTTGGCATTCGCTTCATCATCTTTTTTGATTGCTCAAACTGCTTAACGAAACGATTAACCTCAGCAATATCTAAACCAGCTCCAGCAGCAATTCTGTGCTTTCTGCTAGGATTTAGCAATTTAGGATTCTCACGCTCTGCAGGTGTCATTGAAAGAATGATTGCCTCTATGTGAGAAAGCTTCTTGTCATCCACAGCGCCCTCTAACTGAGCCATCTGTGATGAATTCATACCTGGCATCATGCCAAGGATTGATGAGAGCCCACCAAGCTTCTTCATCTGTTCCATAGATAATAAATAGTCGTTGAAATCGAAGGATGCTTTTTTGACCTTCTTTGATAGCTTTAATGCAGCGTCCTTATCGATTTCCGCCTCCGCCTTTTCAATGAGTGATAACACATCGCCCATGCCAAGGATTCGACTGGCCATTCTATCAGGATGGAACTGCTCCAAATCTGATAACTTCTCTCCCATACCTGCGTAGAGAATAGGCTTACCTGTAACAGCCTTAATAGAAAGTGCTGCACCGCCTCTGGTATCACCATCAAGCTTGGTGATGATGACGCCATCGATACCTATCTTTTCATCGAAAGTTGATGAAACATTGACAGCATCCTGACCTGTCATGGCATCTACTACAAGTATTGTGTTGAGGATGTCGATGTTACTCTTGATTGACTCAAGCTCGTTCATCATGTCCTCATCTATATGAAGACGACCTGCAGTATCAAAAATGACTACATCAAAGCCGTTCTTCTTAGCATAATCCATAGCCTCTTTAGCTATCTTAACTGGCTTCTCCTTGTCTCCTAAAGAGAAGACCTCAACATCCTGCTTCTTACCATTGACCTGCAACTGCTCGATAGCAGCTGGACGGTAAATATCACAGGCAACCAACAGTGGCTTCTTTCCCTTTTGCTTAACCTTGCCGGCAAGCTTGGCTGTGGTGGTAGTTTTACCAGCACCCTGAAGACCAACCATCATGATTGTTGTGATGGCGCCACCTGTTCCAAAAGTTATATCTGTAACCTCAGAGCCCATCAAGCTAACAAGCTCTTCGTTAACAATCTTGATTACCATCTGGCCTGGATTAAGGCCATTCATAACATCTGAGCCAATAGCTCGCTCTGTAACCGCATTGGTAAACTGCTTTACAACCTTAAAGTTAACGTCGGCCTCTAAGAGAGCCATCTTAACTTCCTTTAAAGCTGCTTTGACATCTGCCTCTGATAAGCGGCCCTTACTGCGAAGGTTTTTGAAGACGCCCTGGAGCTTTTCTGAAAGAGAATCAAAAGCCATAAATTAAAGTTCCTCTAAAATCGATTTGGATAAACGGGAAATCTCAGCCAAAGTAGCGGCGTCAGGACTTCCTGTAGTTAACTGGTCAATGCGGACAATGTCCGCCTTAATATGCATAAACTTCTCAACTAGGTGTAGTCGAGACTCGTAATCTTCAAGTAGCTTGTCACAACGCTTGATAGTGTCGTGAACACCCTGTCTTGAAATGGAAAGAGCATCTGCTATCTCAGACAAAGATAAGTCCTCAAGAACACTCATCTCGTAAACACTACGCTGGTGCTCTGTAAGAAGCTCGCCATAAAAATCATATAAATATCCTGATTTAATCTTATCTTCCATCTCTCTCCTCTTAACGACCTTAGATAATATACTATAAAAAAAAAGAGGTGTCAAGGGTTTATACTTGACACTCTCCTCATCAGTCATCTTCGATGACAATTATAGTTATAATTACAATAAAGTCCTTACAATCTTAGGCTTGTATCCGCCTTCATCTAACGCCTTAAGGATTTGCTCCTTGTGCTCTGTTCCAAATGCCTCAAGTGTTATGCGAAGCTCAACAGCGGCAGAACGATTGGTAGTAACAAACTGGTTGTGCTCAAGCTTGATTACATTACCCTGATTGTCTGCCATAACCTGTGCAACCTTTGCAAGCATACCTGGCTTATCTGGAAGAAGTACAGAAACTGTAAATATTCTGTCTCTAAAAATCAATCCCTGCTGTACAACTGAAGACATTGTAATAACGTCCATGTTGCCGCCTGACAATACAGATACGATTCTCTTGTCCTTAAATCCAAGATGATTTAAAGCAGCAACTGTAAGCAAGCCGGAATTTTCAACAACCATCTTGTGGTTCTCTACCATATCCAGGAATGCGACAATAAGCTCATCATCATCAACTGTGATAATCTCATCGATATTTTGCTGTAAGTAAGGGAAAATATTGGTACCTGGAGTCTTAACTGCAGTACCATCAGCAATAGTGTTGACTGTCTTTAGGGTTGTAACCTCTCCCTTTTCAAATGAAGCCTTAAGAGAAGCTGCTCCACTAGGCTCAACACCGATAACCTTAATCTTTGGATTAAGAAGCTTGGCAAGTGTAGATACACCTGTTGCAAGTCCGCCGCCACCAATTGGAACAAGGATATACTCAACAAGTGGAAGCTCTTTAAAGATTTCCATTGCGATAGTTCCCTGACCTGTGGCAACTGCCAAATCATCAAAAGGATGGATGAATGTATATCCATGCTCGTCAGCAAGCTGGTAAGCATAGTTGCAAGCCTCGTCATAAACATCACCGTATAAAACAACCTCGGCTCCGTAGCTCTTGGTACGGTTAACCTTGATAAGCGGTGTTGTAGTTGGCATTACGATTGTAGCCTTTACCCCATATTTCTGAGCTGCATAGGCAACACCCTGAGCATGATTTCCAGCTGATGCTGTAATAAGTCCCTTGGCTCTTTCCTCATCTGAAAGAGTACTAATCTTGTAGTATGCACCTCTAAGCTTGTAAGCACCTGTAAGCTGCATATTTTCTGGTTTGAGATAAACAAGATTTCCGCTTTTCTCGCTAAAGTAATCACTAAAAACTAGTTTGGTCTCATGTGTGACCTCCGTAACTATCTTGGAGGCTTCTTCAAATTTGTCTAATGTAAGCATGACTTTTCTCCTACCTAACACTTAAATATTTACTCAGAGTAGAATAAGGCATTAACAAATTCCTCTGGGTTGAACTTCTCTAAATCATCTATTGACTCGCCAACACCAATATATTTTACTGGCAATTTTAACTCAGATTGTATAGCGATTGCAATACCACCTTTGGCTGTTCCGTCAAGTTTTGTCAAAACAATACCAGATATATCTGTAACCTCTGAAAATTCCTTTGCTTGAACAAGAGCATTTTGACCTGTTGTGCCATCAAGCACGATTAAAGTCTCTCTATATGCCTCTGGAAATTCTTTGGAAATTGTGTTGCCTATTTTAGAAAGCTCATTCATAAGGTTCTTTTTGTTGTGAAGGCGCCCTGCTGTATCAACTAAAAGCACGTCTACACCCCTAGCCTTAGCAGCATGAACTGCATCATAAACTACTGCAGCGGGATCAGAACCCTCAGGGCCACCAACAAAATCTACCCCTGCTCTTTCAGCCCACTCTTTAAGCTGGTCTGAAGCGGCAGCTCTAAATGTATCCGCACCTGCAACCATAACCTTCTTGCCATTTGCCTTTAGCTTGCCAGCAAGCTTTCCTATGGTTGTAGTCTTTCCAACACCGTTAACTCCAATTACAAGAACAACACTAGTCTTGTTCTCAAAATCGTATGATGTTTCATCAAGAGCCATCTGCTGCTTAATCTCGTTAATAAGGAAATCCTTGCACTCCTGCGGCTCTTTGATGTGCTCTTTTTTAACTGCATCCTTTAAATCATCGATAATGTTTTCAGTAGTACGAACACCAATGTCTCCCATTATAAGGACCTCTTCAAGCTCCTCATAAAAATCATCATCAATATTGGTAAATCCATTAAAAACATAATCCATGGACTTTATAAAATTGTCTCTAGTCTTGGTCAAGCCTTTAATAAGGCGCTGCCAAAATGTAATCTTTTCTGCCATAACTAATCATCCAACTGTGACTCAATTAAGTTAACCGAAACAAGGGCTGATACACCCTTTTCCTGCATGGTAATACCAAACAGTCTGTCTGCGGCATTCATAGTACCACGACGGTGTGTGATAACAATAAACTGAGTATTCTTTGTAAGCTTGTGTAAATAAGTTGCGAATCTATCAACGTTTGCATCATCAAGGGCCGCCTCAATCTCGTCGAGAAGACAGAATGGAGAAGGCTTAAGATTTTGAATTGCAAACAACAATGCAATAGCTGTAAGCGATTTCTCACCACCGGACATTTGCATCATGTTAATAAGCTTCTTTCCTGGTGGCTGTGCATTGATAATAATACCTGTCTCAAGAAGGTCGTTATCATCAACAAGCTCTAAGGTACCGTGACCACCTCCGAAAAGTTCCTTAAAGGCCTTATCAAACTGCACCTTAATATCCTTAAATCCTGCCTCAAACTGGCGACGCATACCTTCGTCCAACTCATCAATGATACGTACAAGTGAAGCCTCAGCCTCAACCAAATCGTCATGCTGTCCCTTAAGGAAGTTGTAACGCTCCGAAAGCTCCTTGTACTCCTCAATGGCGTTGACATTGACGTTGCCCATTGCACGAATAGCATTCTTAATCTTGCTTGCATCCTTTTTCATCTGATCTAAATCATTGTACTCTGGATCCTTAAGCTCCTCAGCACTATGATATGTAAGCTCGTACTCATTCCACATGTAATTATTCTGATATGAAATGGCATCATTAATCTTTTCTTTTTGAGACTCTAAACGATAGATTTCCTTGTCAAGCTCAGTGATTCTATCAGAAATCTCCTGGCGCTGCTCAAAGAAATTCTTGTGAGAATTATTAAGTGCCTCTCTTTTTGCAACTGTCTCCTTAATCTCGCTTTCAAGCTGACCAAAGGACTCATCAGAAGCTGAGATAGTCTCCTTGATTTCCTCGATGCGAGCCTTCTTGGCCTCAGTCTCTTCCTTGGTTGAGCGAGCATTTTCATTGAGAGACTCAATATCCCCCTGAGACTTTTCGATTTCTGCTAAAATACGGTCAATATTTTGCTGAACGAAATCAACCTTATTTCTAGCATTTGCCTCCTCAATCTGAACCTCAGACATGGTTCTGTTAACAGAAGTCTCCATGTAGGTCTTTTCATCCACCTCGTCATTGAGCTTTTGAATCTCTTCTCGAAGCTCCGCTTCCTTGGTGTCGCTTTCCTGCTTTTCAAGCTCGATTTCCTTCTTGCCTGATGCAATTTCAAGAAGCTGTGTCTCCAGCTCTTCGCTTTCTTTTGAAAGTCCCTCGTAGGCAGTGAGACTTTCCTTCTTTTGCTCGTTGGCCCTATCAAGACCAAGCTTAGCAGTATTTAAGGCAATAGCTGCCTCGTTAAGCTTAGTAGTATTGTCCTCTCTGTCAGACTCAAGTAACGCAGCTGCAGCCTCAATATCAGAAGCCCTGCTATTAAGCTCATCCATCTCCTTTGAGATGACATCAAGCTTGCTCTCAAGCTCCTCAATCTCACGGTTACGACCAAGAAGATTTGACTTGTTCTTGAAGTGACCACCTGCCATAGAGCCACCTGGAGCTAAGTACTCGCCGTCAAGTGTAACTATATGGATGCTGTAGCTATTCTTCTTTGCAAGTGCAATAGCAGAATCAATATGGTCAGTAACAACCACTCTGCCAAGAAGATAAGCAATAACACCATCAAACTTGCTATCGCATTCAACAAGCTCTGATGCTAAGCCAAGAACTCCCTTTTCCTTGAGAACCTCAGTCTTTTTGAAGTTACCTCTGCCATCTACAGATGTAAGTGGAAGGAATGTAGCTCTACCAAGCTTGTTTTCCTTGAGGAAGTTGATAAGGGTCTTGGCGCAAGCCTCATCAGCTGTAACAATATTTTGAATGTTGCCACCAAGAGCTGTCTCGATGGCCATCTCGTATTTCTTTTCAACATGGATAAGGTCAGATACTACACCTTCAATGCCTTTAACCTTGCCCTTTTGCTCCATAACTCTACGAGTTGAATTTCCATATCCCTCGTATCGCTCAGCAATATTCTTAACAGACTCAAGCTTGGTCTGGACTCTAGCAAACTCGTCCTTTTTGGCCTGCAACTCATCAAAAGTCTTGCGACTTTTCTCTTTCCACTCAGCTGCCTTCTCAGAAAACTCCTTGTCCTTTTCCTGTAAATCTAAAAGGAGAGTCTGAGCATTCTTAAACTCATCCTCGGCTAAGGAAACTGCAACGTCTAAATCCTCTTCCTTAGTTTTGCGCTCTAAGAGACGCTGGTTGAGCTTAGCCTTGCGAATGTTGGTCTGCTCAAGCATTGTCTCAAGACGCTGCTCCTTAGACTTGATAGAAGCTCTGTTGTTGAGAAGTTCCATAATAGCCTGGTTATTCTGCTCAATCTTTTCGTTGTTAGAAACGATGGCTGATTGCAACTCACTGTAATTGTTCTTTACAGAAGCAAGACGCTCAACAGCCTCCTCTAAAGTCTTATCAAGACTAACCTTTTCTTCCTTGTATTCATCTAATTGCTTGTTCTTATCATCAATTTCAGCCTGAATCTCAGCAACACGGCTTGCCAAGTTCTCGTCAGTGGCATTAGCTGAACGAATCTGCTCCTCTAAAAGAGCGATTTCATTTTCAAGCTTGCCCTTTAAAAGGGTTGAATCAGATTGATTCTGCTTTAAAGTCTCGATGTGCTCATCAAGCTCTGTAATCTCCTGCTCTAAAGAATCATACTTCTGCCGAATTTCATCCTGGGCTGACTTGCTTGAAGCCATCTGCTCAGATGCGATATTAACATTGCTCTCAACCTTTTCTAACTCGCCCTGAAGCCTATCAACCTCAAGCATGAAGGAATTAACGTCGATACGCTTTAACTCCTCCTTGTACTTTAAGTACTGCTTGGCATCCTCAGACTGCTTTTCCAAAGGCCCAATTCTACGCTCCTGCTCAGACAAAATATCATTTACACGAACGAGATTTTCGCGCTCGCTTTCAAGCTTCTTAACAGAAGCAGCCTTTCTCTTTTTAAATTTAACGATACCAACAGCCTCATCAAAAAGCTCACGTCTATCCTCAGGCTTACCAGAAAGGATTTTTTCAATCTGGCCCTGTCCAATGATAGAGTAACCCTCTTTACCAACACCGGTATCATAAAATAACTCTGAAACATCCTTGAGACGACAAGGACTACCGTTTAAAAGATATTCACTTTCACCTGAACGATAAACACGACGCGCAATTGTAACTTCCTCGTAATCAACAGGAAGAACATGGTCTGAATTGTCCATAGTAAGTGCTACATAGGCGTAGCTAAGAGGCTTTCTAGCCTCTGTACCTGCGAAAATAACATCCTGCATAGAAGCTCCACGAAGCTGCTTTGCAGACTGCTCACCTAATACCCAACGAACCGCATCTGCAACGTTACTCTTTCCTGAACCGTTTGGTCCAACGATACCAGTGATTCCATTATGAAATTCGAATTTCATCTTGTGTGCAAATGACTTAAATCCGTACAATTCGATACTTTTAAGATACATTGTAAACTCCCTAAATGATTTTAATTGAATCTTCCTTGTGAAGCTTCATAAGGCCTTCGTAAGCGGCCTCCTGCTCTGCAGCCTTTTTAGTCCTACCTACTCCTGAACCAAGGACACGACCACCTACAACAGCCTCAACCTTAAACTCCTTAGCGTGATCTGGGCCAGTCTCTGAAATAAGGTTGTAAACAAGTGGCTCCTTGAAATTAGCCTGAATAACCTCTTGGAGTCTAGTCTTGCTGTCATGAAATAGCTGCTTATGCTCAATATCGTTTAACACGAAACGATGAATATACTTGGAAGCAGGCTCCATTCCACCGTCAAGAAAAATAGCCCCTATAGTAGCCTCAAAGGCATCAGAAAGAATTGACTTGCGCTCACGGCCACCAGTCATGTCCTCGCCCTTTGAAAGCAACACATAGTCCCCAAGATTAATCTCTTTGCAAATGTATGCAAGTGTAGGCTCACAAACAATGCTTGCTCTAAGCCTTGAAAGCTTGCCCTCATTTAAATCGGTATAATTTAGATACAAAAACTCACTAGAAACTATTTCAAGAACAGCATCACCTAAAAACTCAAGTCTCTCGTTGTCGGAGAGCTTCTTCATGTGATGCTCATTGGCATAGCTGCTATGGGTAAGCGCCTGCCTTAGTAAGCTTTCGTCTCTAAACTCATAACCAATAGTCTTTTGAAACTCCTTTAAATCCTTCAAAATAAACCTCCTGAGTTTAAAGAGAGCACCCAGATTAACTGGGTACTCAAAATGTGGTTTAATTAATTTTCAGCGACTGTCTTCTTGATCAAATCAACAGCATCACCAACAGTAGAAAGCTTCTCAGCTGCGTCTGTGTCAACTTCGATGTTAAGCTTTTCTTCAACGCCCATGATAATCTGGAATACATCAAGAGAATCAGCACCAAGGTCATCAACGAAAGTTGTGCTTAACTTGATTTCTGCCGCATCTACATTTAAAACCTCAGCAATAATTTCCTTCAATAAATCGAATTCCATTGTTATTCCTCCTTTTGTTTTTCTATCACAATATTTTCTCTAATAAACTCATTAATCTTTTGCTCTTTGAAAGTAAGACACTGAATAATTGTATTAGTAACCTCCTTGTCCTCGGCGCTGCCGTGTGTCTTGACCACAAGACCGTTTAAGCCGAGAAGAGGCGCCCCGCCGTATTCAGAGGCGTCAAATGTCTTAAGCTTATTCTTGAGAGCTGGAAGGGCAAGTACTGCACCAATCTTAGAACGAATATTGGTCATGAAGCCTTCCTTAACTACTGAAAACAGAGTCTTTGCAAGACCCTCGAATAATTTCAAAATAACGTTTCCTACGAAGCCGTCGCATACGATGACATCAGCATAGCCAGAAGGAATCTCCCTAGCCTCGATGCTACCGATAAAGTTGATATCCTGACACTCCTTTAATAGAGGCATAGTCTCCTTAACAAGTGCATTGCCCTTTTCCTCCTCGGCGCCAATATTGACAATGGCCACCTTAGGATTCTTGATACCAACAACCTTTTCCATATAAATGCTACCCATCTTGGCAAACTGAACCAGATGACTTGCTCTACAATCTACATTTGCTCCAGAATCAGCTAAAAGGGCAACGCCATTCTTAACTGGAAAGAGTGTACCAAATGGAGCTCTCTCAATACCACGGATACGACCTACAATACCAAGGCTACCTACTAAAAGAGCACCTGAATTGCCCGCAGAAACAAAGGCATCAGCGGTGCCGTCCTTAACTAAATGCAAGCCTACAACCATTGAAGAATCCTTCTTCTTCTTGATGGCCATAACTGGATGCTCAGCGGTCTCGATAACCTCTGTGGCATTCTTAATCTCTATCTGCTCCTGTGGGTACTTGTACTGTGCTAACTCGCTTTGAATCGCAGACTCATTTCCCACAAGAATAACCTTTATCTTATCATTTGCACTGACTGCATTGACTGCACCAAGAACCATAGCCTTAGGCGCGTTATCTCCGCCCATTGCATCAAGTGCAACTACTGTATATTCACTCATGTTTGCCCCTTCCTGACAGATAAAACTCACACTTATATCTATCATAATCTAGCTTTACATACTCACTAAAGTATACTTTATATAGGGGGATAATTCAAACAAAAAAAGGTAAAAAAATTACACATTCATTTTACATGTGTTATAAGTAAAATGAATGTGTATATATTGTTTTCTATAAGCTTATATTTAATTTTTAATATCCACAGTATAACTCTATAATAAATTATTTAAATTTTAGACCAGTATTTCTCTGAATATTTACCTGTTGATTTTTTTGCCCATTGCTCACTTGAATACTTCTCTGCATCCATGAATTTTGGGGATAAGAATCACTATAGGCAGATTTATAAGAAGGAATAACTATCTCTTCCTTTTCTTTTAACTTTACACCTTGTTTATTATCATTGTTTGTCTTTACAGCTAATTTATTATCATAATTTGCAATATCATGTTTGAATGAAAATTCAACCGCACTAATCGTGTCAATATAGTCTCTGTCTATCTCACTCTTATCAACAGTAGAAGCATCCATTTTTTTAATACGATTGATAGCATCGTCTATGTCTTTGGTACATAAACTCTTTATCTCTGCTAATTCAATTGATAATTCATCAAACGGCTTCTCTCCGCATTTATTATCCCAATATAGATTTTTTAACTCTACATATTTTTTATTAATCTTATTTTCGATATCAGACCTATATTTTTCTAAATTTGATATTAATTCCTGCTTATGGTCAATAACATCCTCACTATGAGATTTGCTTATTTCATTTTTGGGTTTATTAATATCAATTAGTTTATTAGCTTTCAGTTGATGTTCCTCAATTATCTCATCAGCTTTTTGAATATCCGTTAGTGTATTATTTTTAATATTCTCTAGAAAAAGATTATAATCATTCTTTGAAATTGATTCTGGATATACATTGGAAAGTCTCTTTATTATATTGCCTAAATTCCATTGAACTTTGTTTAATTTAGCAATCACACGAGTATTTTCTTCAAAAAAATCTTTTTTAAGTGATAAGTCATCAATTCTTAGAACACTATTATAAATGTCCTGGCATTGATCCCTTTTCTTATTCATTAACGTGCAAACATCATCATAATATGTTATTAAATTTTCCCACATTTCTTTATTTGAAATCATTTCATTTGAATTACTCATATCTTAATTCTCCAATAAATTATCTTTTTATTACTTTCTATATTATTAATTCAAAAAGATTTACCTATTTTTTTCCATTTCAAGCAAAAAAATAAAAAAAACACATTCATCTCGCATATTATATACAAAATGAATGTGTATATATAATTATTTAGGTCCAAAAGTCGAATTCAGACGCATCTTCTTTGTAGCATGTTCAGAGGCTTTAGATAAAGTCTTATGATTTCCTTCACCTAAATTATTATTAGGATAATAGGGAGACATTCTCCCGCTAACATAGCTATAATTCGACGGTATATCTGAAGCCACAGAAGAAGAGGATGCTATTGAATATTCTTCAATATCATCATCCCTAAAACGCTTTCTTAGGTAAATACATTCTTCCGAAGACTTTTTTTCATTTGTCGACCCCGCTTTATTTTTCTTTACTTCTTCTGCACTCATTTCTTTGGTAATCGATTCAAAAACATTATTGCATAATGTTTTAAGCTTTTTACATTTACGACTCTCTTGTAACCCCTTTATCGGATTTTTATTTTTAAAAAACTCATCATACACATCACTCGTGTGTCTTAAAACATCTTGAATCTTACTAATTGTTCTATTTTTATCATCAGTGTTTATTTTTCTTATATCTTTCCCATCCATTATTTCAAATATAATTTTTTTACAAACATTATATACATCATCTGTGTTTACATTTTTTAACGTCTCTGAGTCCGATTTATAAATTACAGAAGCCTTCGGGTCACGAGCCAGTATTTTTATAGCTTCTGTTCTTAGGGGCGAAACATAATTTAGAAAAGAATTCACGTTACTTTTTTTCACAGAACTTTTTTCACTGAAATATGTATTTATATCTTCACCAAAAAATCTTACAATATTTTGTTTACTATTAGAAAGATAATCTAAAACTATTCCTTTATCTTGAGGTGATAAACTTATTTTTTCCTCTGACACTATCTCTCTTAATTTCTTTTTTACAATACCATCAGTAAAGCTTGTTCCTCTATTAGTTTTGATGAATAATTCATCTAAAAGTCCATCTATTTTTATCACTTTATCATTAATTGATTTTAGCGCAGTCATTATTCTAGCTGTTTCTTTAACTATCTCTCTTATACTCTCATTACTAATTTCATTATATCCAACAGCTGAAATCTTATCCTCCAATGTATCTTTGCAGAAATCAATCGCAAGTTCTTTCAACTCTTCAGCAGTCACATTATTAGCATTATTTTTAAATGCATTCCACGCTTTTCTGTAACGAAATCTAGTGCTATTGCTTTGTTTTTTTATAAATTTTTCCACTTCTTCTACATTAATTCTCATAATTGGTCCTCCTAAATATTTTAGTCTAATGTATGTTGTAGCTTATCATCTATTTACTATTCAAAAAAATCCATCTACTTTTTTCCATTTTGAAAAAAAAGAGTGAAATCTTTCTTTGATTTCACTCTTAAAAAAATAAATATAATTATCCTCTTTTCATATTATGTATTGGGGAGCCATTATTATTTATTTTTCCATAATTGGAAATTGGATTAAAGCTTTTTGGTAAATATGGATTTGTAGGATGATCAGACAAGTCATTAGTATGCAATAATTTACGTAAATAATTTAAAAACACATTCATCTTGCAATTGATATCTGCAAAATGAATGTGTGTAAAATACTTGCTATTTAGATTTTTATAGAATTCTATTTGAAACGCAGCTTCTTAGCAACAGGCACTTCATCGTTTCCTTCGCGTTTACGTTTTTTATCAATAGTAAGCGAGGAATTTTCTATTAACGGTTTATTAGTTTTTTTATTTAAATTATTATAGCGCACACTAGGATAAAGTTGCTCCAATCGAAGGTTTTTTGTTTCATCTATATAATTATAATAGTACACAGTAGAAGAAGGTTGCTTCAATGGCGGTTTATATATATAATCATTTACTTTTTTATTTTTTAAATTTTCACTAAGTTTTTTAATATCTTTCTTATTATGAATAATGGTTCTATCTTTATTATAATAATCATAAAGATTATGGCTAAAATCTTCTACTATACAATTATATTTTTCTTCGCTATTGCGTTCTAAAATTGCAATTTTAATTATAGTTTCTAAATCATCAGCATTTTTTGAAACATCGTTAAATTCTACAAAATCATAATTCTCATTATTATTAAAGACATTAAAAAGCTCAACATTCGAATAATACGCAGCAACTCCACTAGCTAAACGTATAGCATTTTTGTAAAGCGTACTTCGCTCTGTCGGTTTTTTATGATAAAAATTTTTTAATTCTCTCCATATTGATAATTTCTCATTCTTAATATCGTTAATTATTTGCTCAGTATTCTCTTTAAAACGTTTTTTATATCCCTCAGGTATTATATTATTTTCAGACATCTCTTTTGAGAATTGATTCAGATTTTTAATTGCCCCTTTATTAATTCTTCTATCATATAGGTTCTTTCCAATTATATTCCATATCCTACTTTGTACTCTTTCTTTATCTTTTCTTGCCATTTCTTTTCCCTCCTAAAAGTTAAATCTATATTTATCACCTATTAATAATTCACAAAAAAATATTAATTTTTTCCATTTTAAAAAAATAAAAATAGCCAAAACTTATACTCTGTTTTTATTTATTTACAACAAAAAAAGAGTGAAACCTTTCGATTTCACTCTCTAACCTGCCGTAATTAACAGCCAATATAAATTACTCTACTGTAATGATCTCTTTCTTGTTGTATGATCCACAGTTCTTGCAAACTCTGTGTGGAACCATAAGCTCACCGCACTTGCTGCACTTAACGAGTGTAGGGTTGCTCATCTTCCAGTTTGCTCTTCTTTTATCTCTTCTTCCCTTAGAAGATTTGTTCTTTGGACAAATAGACATGCTATTTCACCTCCTTAACACTATTAAAGACATCTAAAAATTGTGCCATTCTAGGATCTAAGACTGT
>JAILGH010000011.1 GCA_024697025.1 Pseudobutyrivibrio sp. | reverse complement strand
GGTACAGAGCATATCGATGATATTATTGAAGACCTTGAGAAAGGCTTTGCTGCTATCGACGGAGTCAACAATGTTGATTCTAGTTCAAAAAATAATAGCGCAGCAGTTTAAATTTGGTAAAATATTTTTTAGTAATAAATATAACGGAGGCATGTTATGGCAAACATTTATAAGAGCGCAAGCGAGCTCATCGGAAACACACCACTTGTAGAAGTTACAAACATTGAAAAGGAACTCGGTCTTGAGGCTAAGGTTTTAGTTAAACTTGAGTATTTCAATCCAGCGGGATCAGTAAAGGATAGAGTAGCACTTGCTATGATTGAGGATGCTGAGAAGAAGGGTCAGCTTAAGGAAGGTTCAGTTATCATTGAGCCAACATCAGGTAACACAGGTATCGGTCTTGCAGCTATCGCAGCAGCAAAGGGTTATAGAGCAATCCTTACAATGCCTGAGACAATGTCAGTAGAGCGTAGAAACATTCTTAAGGCTTATGGCGCAGAAATCGTTCTTACAGAGGGCGCAAAGGGTATGAAGGGCGCTATCGCAAAGGCTCAGGAGCTTGCAGCTGAAATCGAGGGAAGCTTTATCCCAGGTCAGTTTGAGAACCCAGCAAACTCAGCAGCACATCGTTCAACAACAGGTCCAGAAATCTGGAAGGACACAGATGGTCAGGTTGATTTGTTTATTGCAGGTGTAGGTACAGGCGGTACAGTTACAGGTGTAGGCGAGTATCTTAAGAGCCAGAAGCCAGATGTAAAGATTGTAGCTTTAGAGCCAAAGGATTCTCCAGTACTTTCTGAGGGACGTGCAGGTGCACACAAGATTCAGGGTATCGGCGCTGGATTTGTTCCAGATGTTCTTAATACAAAGATTTATGATGAAGTATTTGTTGCAGAGTCTGAGGACGCTTTCGCAGCAGCAAAGCTTCTTGCTAAGAAGGAAGGTATCTCAGTAGGTATCTCTTCTGGCGCAGCACTTCACGGTGCTATTGAGTACGCTAAAAAGCCTGAGAACAAGGGTAAGACTATCGTAGCTTTACTTCCAGATTCAGGTGATAGATATTATTCAACACCACTTTTTACAGAATAACATTGTTAACATTAAAATCCTTCAATTTGGGGTGGCTCTTGGCGGGCCACCTCTTTTTACTTTCTAGGTAATTGCTATGAAATCTCCTAGAAAGTAAAAAAACACACTTCGTGTGAAGGATGTGTCTCGGCGACAGAAGAATTTAATTGCTTATAGCAATTGTCGCCTCGCACTGCTGAAGTTTTGCAAGCAAAACTCTTTCTTTTATGGTAAGATTTTTAGCTAGTAAAGCTTTTAGCCTAGAAAATCAAGGAGAACTATTTTTATATGGAAGAAAAGCAGCACAAAAGACGAGTTAGGTACTCGGGAAAATTTCCCAAGAAGTTTGAGGAAAAATATAAGGAACACAATCCAGAAAAATATAAGGACACAATAGAGCGTGTTATCAGCAAGGGCTCAACGCCTGCAGGTATGCACATTTCTATTATGGTTCAGGAGATACTTGATTTCTTGCAAATAAAGCCAGGACAGCAGGGGTTAGATTGCACTTTAGGCTATGGCGGTCACACCCGAAAGATGCTTGAGCAGCTCCAGGGGCAGGGCCGTATATACGGATTAGATGTTGATCCAATTGAGTCAGCAAAGACTGTAGAGCGACTAAGAAATGCTGGCTTTGGGGAGGATAATTTCCAGTTTAGACTTATTAACTTTGCCAACATTGATGAGGTGGCTGCTGAGGCTGGAAAATTTGATTTTGTGCTAGCAGACCTTGGCGTTTCTTCTATGCAAATTGACAATCCTAAAAGAGGATTTTCCTATAAGATAGATGGGCCGCTTGATTTGCGTTTGGACCCAGAGCATGGCCAGTCTGCGGCAGAGAGATTACATGATATTACCGAGGAAGAATTTGTTGGTATGATGATTGAAAATTCAGATGAGACATATGCCAATGAAATTGCCCACAAGGTATTTACCCTGATGGCAAAGGGAAAGCCTATGGATACAACTACAGAGCTTAGGAATGCTATTTCTGAGGCTCTTTGGAAGGTGCCAAAGGAAGAAAAGGAGCAGGCTATTAAGAAATCCTGTGCAAGAGTTTTTCAGGCACTTCGTATAGACGTTAATAGTGAGTTTGAAGTGCTGTATTCATTTTTAGAGAAGTTGCCTGGAATATTAAAGCCTGGTGGAAGAGTTGCTATTCTTACTTTTCATTCAGGAGAGGATAGGCTTGTAAAGAAATCATTTAAAGCCTTGGCTCGTGAAGGAGTTTACGCAGAGGTTTCTTCAGATGTTACACGGCCTTCGGCTGAGGAATGTCGCATCAATCCACGAAGCAAATCTACAAAAATGCGTTGGGCTATAAAGGCTTAATTTAAGGCTTAGACTGCTATATAACAATAAAGAGGTATAGTAGAGAATAAAACAATTGAATAAAGTTTCCTGTCTTTTAATTCATATATTGGATTTTTAGTGAAAAAGCGTATAATTAAAATGTTTGAAGTAAGTTATTTCATTATGTAGAAAGGAGACTTTATAATGATAACGTTTTTAATTGGAATAGCTATACTTGTTGTGGGAGGATCTTTTTATGGCAGATTTTGTGAGAAAGTTTTCCAGCCAGATGACAGAAAAACTCCTGCTTATGCAAAGAATGACGGCGTGGACTATGTTCCAATGCCAAAGTGGAAAAACTCATTAATTAATCTGCTTAATATAGCAGGTACAGGCCCTATTCTTGGACCGATTCAGGGTGTGCTTTTTGGACCTATAGCTTTGATTACAATCCCTATTGGCTGTGTGATTGGCGGAGCTATGCATGATTTCTTTTGTGGTATGATTTGTATCCGTGATGGCGGTACACAGATGCCAGATATGATTGGAAAGTATACCAACAAGCACATTTACAGACTCTATACAATTTTTGTATCAATAGTATTATTCTTAGTTGGTGTAGTGTTTATTTACACACCAGGTGATATTGCAGCAACTCAGGTATTCGGTTACGGTGGAACACCTCAAGAGGCTTCAACCTGGGTTATCTATTCAGTAATATTTGTTTATTACCTTATTGCAACTATTTTCCCAATCGACAAAATCATTGGAAAGATTTATCCAATATTTGGAGCAATCCTTTTGCTTTCAGCTGTTGGTATTTTTGTAATGCTTCTTACTAAAGGTGTGAACATTCCAGAGATTTGGAAGCCATGGGTGGCAGGCGGATTTGATTTCGGTGCATATTTTAAGTCAGGATTTTTTATTCCTAACTTCTTTGTAACAGTAGCCTGCGGTATTTTGTCTGGATTCCATTCAACTCAGACAGCTCTTATTTCTCGTACAATCAAGAGCGAGAGAGAGGGCCGTGCAACATTTTACAATATGATGCTTACAGAGGGCTTCATCGCGTTAGTATGGGCAGCAGCTACACTTGTTATGATTTCAATCGGCGCAGAGCATGCGGGTATTACAATGCAGATGACGGACGCAGGCTGGGGCTACTTTATGCAGGGCGCTGATGGCTTGCAGCAGATTTCAGCAACAAGTGTTGTTGGTGTAATCTGTAGAAACATGCTTGGACCTATTGGTGGTGCATTTGCGCTTGTTGGCGTAATTGTACTTCCTATTACATCAGGTGATACTGCTCTTAGAGCATTTAGACTTATGCTTGCAGATATATTCAAGTTAAAGCTTGAGACACCTATAAAGAGAATTCTTTTTGCAGTCCCAATTTTTGCAATCGTATATATCTGCTTGATTTTGGCAAAGATGAACGCAGCGGGATTTAACGTAATCTGGAGATACTTTGGCTGGTCTAACCAGACTATGGCAATCTTCGCACTTTCTTGTATTGTCATCTACTTGATGGGAGTAGGAAAGAAGAAGTTCATTTGGATGCCAATGATTCCACTTGTGTTCTATTCATTTGTAACAACATCTTACATATTCAGCACACAGGTTGGATTCGCACTCCCAATGCCAGTAGCTTACACAATTGGTGCAGTCTTTACATTGGTAGTTGTGGTTGCAACTATTATAAGAGGCTCAAAGGGGAATGAAGCTTGTGCAGCTGGTGAAGTTGCGGAAGAGAATTAATTCATAGAAAAAAGAGGGCGATTGATTCTATCGCCCTCTTTTGTATTATAGAATGTTGCAAGTCTTATTTTGTTCATATTTTAACTGGTACTGACTAGTTTGTGTAGATATAGTTTTTTTGTTCTCACGAGCGTTTCCGTAATAAGCTTGGATAGACGGGTTGTTTGCTATACCCTTTGGTGTCTCACCTTGAACATTTGTGATAGGTACTCTGTTAATCCTATTTTGCTGTTGATTAATTAATTCATGGTTATGTCGCACGTATAGATTACTATAATCAAAATTTTGTGGATAGGGGAGGTTATTGCCCATTTGAAACAAAAATATACCTTCGTTCTTTATTTTGTCCATGTTAGCCTTTACTCTCTTATATTCCCTAACTGCAGGATTGTGGCTTGGCAGTACGGATACCAATTCTGGGTGTTCAAACAAATAATCTACTTTTTTTTTCAATTTTTGAAATCTTATTTTTCATGTCAAATCTCCTTTATAATTAATGTTTTCTGTTCATATATCTATATCAAAAAAAAATTTTACTTTTTTCCAAATTTAGAATAATAATTACGATTATTTTTATAATAGTTGAAAATAGAGGGAGAGAGACTTAAAGGCAATCTCATAGTGTAGACAAAGTGTCGCGGTTTATGACGCGGTGCCTAATTTTTTGAATGGAAATAAAAAAAGAACTTCCGCAAAATGAATTTTGTGGAAGTTCTTTGACGTCGCCGTTGAGGGACGAAACATAAGCCTTATTATAATTATAGAAATGTACATGACTTAACCGGATTAATATTATTAGGATTGGAATTTTTAGTCTCTCCATCAGGAATGGAAATAGGTTTTCTTGCTGTTAAATGTTTGTCTACAAATTCGTTAGCAGCAGCGGCTTGTTTTATGGGGTCGTCTATTTCCAGTAAGTCGAAATAATCATTATAAAACTCGGGCATTTTATCTTCATCCCATGAACGATCTTTGCGTTGTCTCATAGTTTCTACTGCTCTTCTTGTAATCATAAATCCTGTATCAATATTATCAGAGGCACTCGATTCACTAAGAGGAGGAAATTGAGTTAATTCGTTATCTGTTATATTGTTAAGTTCGTTATTTCTAATTTGTGGCATTATTTATCTCCTTTCAAATCTTGTTTTCCGTTTCCATGTATATTTCAAAAAAAATATATATTTTTTTCCAAATCTAGAAAAATAATTACAATTATTTTCAAAATGGTTTTGAATTTTAATATATATATATGCTTTCTGGCCCTTTAAAAATAATCATTATTGCAACTTTTAAAGATGACAGTTGTGGGTTAGAATTCTACCAACAACTTAAGGAGGATAAGAATAATGTTTGATTTTACTTATTTTAAAAAGATTGATATGCATTCACACATAGGCACATGGGCCTTTTGGCAGAAAGACATCCTAAGTGCAAGTTTGTCATGCTTCACATGGGGCACGGTCATGGTATATATGTAGAAGCGGCGCAAACTATAGCCAAGCGATATAAAAATATTTGGCTTGAGACATCAGGTACATCAATGACAGCTCAAATTTATAATGCATATAAAAATGTGGGAAATGATAGAGTAATGTTTGGACTTGATACACCTTTCCATGCACCAGAAGTAGAAATTCAAAAAGTCCTTTCATGTCCACTTAAAGAAAAGGATTATGAAAATATTTTCTATAACAATGCAAGGAACTTTATGGGATCGGTGTTAGACTAAGTTTGAATTACACTTTAGCTACTAAAAAACACCTAAGCAAATGCTCAATGTCATTAAGTTAACATTGACCAATTAAGGGATTAACCAAAGAATCAACAAGAGCGATTGAGGTATTTATATCTTCAATCGTTCTTTTTTTATTTCTGAGCATCACAACAAGACAGACGAAAGTCTGCCGCAAAAAG
>JAILGH010000043.1 GCA_024697025.1 Pseudobutyrivibrio sp. | reverse complement strand
CATACTTTCATTTTTTTATCCTTTTCATGCATACTTGATATGATTATATCATAATCCCTATACTTATAGTTTCTCTTAGCAAAATTAAAGCCCCCTATTTCATATGTATCTTTGAAATAGAGAGCTGTTCGTATATTAATTATTTGTCGCAAGATTATTAAGTACTTCGTATAAATCTGGAAACTGTTTCTTCACATTAATTGGTTTACCAGCTGTATTTAAAAAACAGTGAGATGATGTAGCTGTGCAAACAATCTCGCCAGCTTCATTTCTCATTTCATATGCGAATCCAAGCTTTACCCCTTTAAATTCTGTGATTGAAACCTTAATGGAAATCTTATCAGCAAAGGCCGTTGTTTTCTTATAGTTACAATTAACGTTTAAAACTGGAGAAACAATCCCCATGGCTTCAACCTTAGACATATCCCAGCCAATCTTTGCAAGGTAATCGACTCTTGCCTCCTCCATCCATCTGATATAATTAGAGTGATGGGTGATAGCCATCTTGTCTGTCTCGTAATAATGTACTGTGTGTAAGTAATCCATATTTTTGCTTCCTTTTAATACAACACTTCAAATGACTTCTCATCCTCTTGAACGGGAAGCTTCTGAAAATCTATGTCCTGTATGTTGATAAATCTGTCGTTATTCATGGTCTGAAAGAACATGTCGATGGCTGCATCTGTTCCTTGAATCTCAGCAACAACAGAGCCATCATACTCATTTCTGACATAGCCTGTCAGATTATATTTCTGCGCTGTGTAGGCGGCCTTGTATCTAAACCCCACACCTTGCACTCGACCATTAAATATATACTTGTATCTAACTAATTCGCCCATAATAATTTTTACTTCAAATACTCATCCATCTCATCCATAAGAGTCTTCTTGTGGAAATGAGATAGGTTATAGTTATAGGAATTTTCCCCTAGAGTTTTAAGCCTGTCTGAAGACATGTTGCTCATGGCAACTATGTTGACAGCAAGCTCCTCGGCATCGCCAATATTGGAGCAAAGTCCGCAATCAGCCTCCTTGATAATGCGGGCTGTCTCGCCCTTCGCCGAAGCGATGATTGGCATAGCACAAGCCATGTATGACTGAAGCTTGGCAGGGATGGTCTTGGCAAACAGCTCATCATCTGCAAACGAGATAAATGCTGCATCGGCTGTCGCTAAAAGTCCTGGAACCTCCTGTGGCTTTACCCGGCCTACAAATTCAAACATGTCCCATACACCATTTCTTGTGATGGCATCCTCAAAGCTTTTGCGGGCACGCCCATCTCCTACAATTGTAAATTTAATATTTTTAATCCGCTGATCACGAATCATTTTCGCCGCATCAGGAAGAATTTCAAGCCCCTGAGCCTGTCCAATATTTCCGGTAAAGATTACGTTGAAGCCTTCGTGAGCAACCTTTTCCTTTGGCTTGTAAAACTCTTCTGCATACTGAGGCCAAAAGCTTACCTTGTCATGCTCTGCCGGCTCTACGTATTTACGAATCCCTTCAACAAAGCTTGGGCTAGTGCCCCAAATATGGGTGCAGCCTTTATAAATCTTTCGAACCATTCGCTCAATCGGTCTAACAACAAGAGGTGAATGGATGCCAGTAATCATCTCTACATTCTCAGGCCAAAGATCCTGTACATATAGGTAACAAGGAATCTTGTGCTTTTTGGCATAGCGCACACCAACCTTGCACTGATTCATTGGAGAAGTCTCAAACATAAAGACTTCGTCAGCTTTTATTTTTGTAAATAGGCTCCACCAGAATCCGAAGAAAGGAAAGCTGAAATAGTTTGCAATCAATCCCAGCTTGCTACTTCCCCTTGCAATAAGAGGAATTCTGTGGATTTTTACACCATTCACTGTCTCTTTTGTATTCTTGAACCAGCCGTAGCCTGGATAAAATTTTCCTTCTGGATAATTTGGGATGCCAGTTACTACCGTTACCTTGTAGCCCCTCTTTACCCACTCAAAAGCCATATCGTTTATCCTAAACTGCTCTGGATAAAAGTATTGGCAAATTATTAAAATATGCTTCATTATTACTCCCGCTAGTCACGTTTTATTAGAATTTCAATACTGTCTTGGCTGGTACCCCTACAACTTCACAACGACCCTTAGTGTTTTTGATTACACAGGAGCCCGCCCAAATATGAGTCTCGTCACCAATCTTCTTGCCCTGTACAATCTGGGCACCGGTACCCACTTCAATGAGATTTCCAAGGGTACATGCGCCTGAAATATTGGCATTTGGATTGAGAGTGTTAAAATCTCCAAGCACACTATCGTGGGCGATAGTACAGTTAAAGTTGATAAGGTTTTGATTTCCGATTTTGACATCTACTGTAAGGATTGCACCTGCACAGATTACATTGCCCTCTCCCATTGTTACACTTTCAGAAACAATGGCTGTTGGGTCTATTAAGTTTGGAAAATGTATCTTAGGATTTTGCTTGTAAAGCTCATACAAAAACTTACGCTTTTCCATGGAGCCCATGGCAATAACAACATCCAACTCCTCTGTGGCATCAATAACATAACTGTCATCCCCAACCACCTCTGGACCCGGCTCTACATCGATATATCCTAAAATGTTCCAAGTAGGAGTGACGACATTAATTCTCTCAGCCAACCATTTAGTCTCTTTACCGGCGCCGCCTGTTCCTACGATTACTAATTTTTTCATAGCTTCGACCTTCTAATAAGTTTACTGTTGAAAATCTTTATTAATGCTTGCTATCTGTAATAGCAATGTTTTGACCACTAATCATGTCCGCACCATCTGAAAGAAGGAATGACAATGTTGGCACAACCTCATCCACTGTAAGGTTCTTGCCCATAGGCATCTCGTTTGCATTCATCTCCTTAATGAGATCTGGCAAATCCTTCAAAAATCTTGTCTCAATCATCTCAGGGCTAACACCATTTACTGTGATACCCTTGTCTGCGTACTCCACAGAAAGAGACTTCATAAGTCCTAAAAGTGCATACTTGGCAGTAGTATATACCGTTGTAAACTTTGGTGGCATACCCACTGTGCAGGATGTAAGCATAAATATTACCTTGCCATACTTCTGCTTTGCCATATTAGGCAAAAAAACGTCCAGTATTTCAACTATTGGACGAAGATCTGTCTCTATATTTTCAGCAAAGTTACACCAGCTTTGCTTTTTAAAATGCTTATTTTCCATAGGAACAGCAGCAAGATGAACCACATGATCTGGCTTAATCTCCCGCTCCTCCATAAAGTCTAGCATTGAACGAACTGACATCGAATCTGCAAAATCTGCCTGAATCATCATCAGCTTTTCTCCAAGCTTTTCCTCCAATGGAAGCAATCTCGAAACGCTGCTCCTATAATGAGCAACAATTGTATCATAGTTGTCTGCAACCTGCTCTATCAAAGCTGTTCCAAGCTCCGATGATGCACCTGTTACAAAGAGTGTTTTGTTTTCTCTCATCATTATTCTCCAGTCAATCTATTAAAGTTGGTCTATACAACAAGAATTCCCATCTTGCCGCGCAACACTTTTTTACCGTTTTGATTGGTGATAACCACTTTGAGTTCTAAGCGCTGAACACTTTCTACAAGCTCTACAATCTCACCCTTAACTGTTAGCTCATCACCGATATAGACAGGATTTGCAAATTTGGTCTCCACCTGCTGAATCAGGCTTCGCTCTCCAGGAATGTAAACTCCGGCCAATGTTGATAAGAAACTAGCAGTCAACATTCCGTAAGCCACTCTGCCTTGATGTCCCTTTGCTTTTGCAAAATCCTCGTCGTTATGAAGGGGATTGATGTCCCCTGTGATGCCCTTGAAACTGTCAAGCATCTCAGGAGTAATTGTCACTGTAAAGGACTCACTCATCCCCACCTTTAAATCTTCGTATTTGTAATTATTCATAAATTCCTACTATGCTTTTTAGCCTACTTTAGCAAGGATAGTATCAACCATCTCGCCTACATTCTTAAGATTCTGAATCTCTTTCATATCAAACTTAACGTTGAACTTCTTTTCGCATGCTACTACAAGATTAATCTGCTCAAGGGAATCCCAATCCTCGATATCATCAGCTGTTGTCTCGTCTGTAAGTTCAATGTCCTCATCATCAAATACATCCCAGAAAATCTCTGTTAAATCTTTAAATACTTGTTCTCTTGTCATTTCTCTCTCCTTACTATAACGCTATTTCTTAAAAAACTGCTCTTGTCTCCCTACAATTTTTATTGAAATCCAAGTGGAATCAAAATCTCCGGTACTCCCAAACCGTCTCTAAGATGAAACAGGAAGTAAAGCACGCTACACATAGCAAATATCAATACTACATTCTGAATAAGTATCAATGACATTGCTCTTTTGTTTTCTTTTGCGTCAGAGCCTAAGGCTATGCACAGACACATATAAAGTGGAATCAAATATCTAAATGAAATTTGGATTCTTTCGCTGTCCACTGCTGTAAATTTAACAAGGCATCCTGCAAATATTGCAGCAAGACAAACAAGTAGTACCAATCCAACCACCACATATTGCCACTTCTTAAGACGATTTCCCTTATTAATAATCAGCCCAACAATCAATACTGCTAGTAAAATTATTACGCATGCCATTGGAATCATCTTGCCATTACTAAACTGGAAAAATCCGGTATGCCCAAATTCATTTCCAATTATATGTTTAATGTTGTACCAAAAATCCTTCTTTACTCCTTCCCAGGCAAACTTTAAGGTTGCTCCTGGGTTATCCAAAAAGTCCACCCACTTGTACGCTTCACGGGTACTGTCCTGAGGAATGTTTGGATGATTGTGATGAAGAATGAACCAATCATAAAGAACGTAGCTGTACTTTGGCACCATCTTCTTAAGTGCCACTGCAGCACCTGCTAAAAACACTCCAAGCAAAGCATATTCATACCATTTCTTGCTCTTTATGACATCAGTGCCCCATTTTTTAAGTGGAATCACAAAGAACCATCCTATAAATAAAGCGTAAACCATCTTGTTTGGAACAAGCAT
>JAILGH010000027.1 GCA_024697025.1 Pseudobutyrivibrio sp. | reverse complement strand
AAGTTTTTCATTGATAATTCTTCGCCTGTCTCTAAATCATAAATGTATTGTTCGGTGTAATAGGTGCCGTGAGGGCCACCACCGTAGTAGTATTCATTCATTGTCACAGTCAGGAATTTATCGTTTAGTATTTCAACGCCTTTCAATTTCATTTCTTCATATGCATTAATAAAATATTCCTCATTGTGAAGTTCGCATCTGCTTTCATCCTCAATCTCAAATTTTTTATTGAGGAAGTCATCCATTTTTCCTTTTAATGAACGATTTATTTTAGAAGCATATTTAGAATGTTCATCACTTAGCTGGAATAGTTCATAGTCGTATGTTGAAATAATAGTATTGCAGAATGGACACTTGGTTTCAGAATGACCTGGCAAAACAGTGCCATATTTGTAATTGCTGACTTCTCCAATAGGGCAGTCGATATCAACAAGCTCTGCCTGCTCACCAGCATTATCGATTCTGTGAAACTTGATGTCTGCGCCGTTCAAAAAGCATACGAAAATCTTATCATTTTGTATTTGATAGCATTGGGTTAGTTCTATATTTACACCCGGCTTTTTTTCGTTGGAGAAAACTAGTTTTGTCTCATCATCTTCAAAATTAAATTCATATAATGAAAATCCATCGATGTAATACATTTTGTTATTGGATACTTCAACCACACTATCATAATCCGTAGTAAGGATTTTCTTTGTTTTATTAGTTTTCATATCCAGCTTATATATATCAAGAAAACTCTCATCACCAGTTGAATTTAATTTAGAATAGACTATTTTTTCTTTATCATAATATAAAATATTATCGTCTATTATATTGATAGAGTCGATTTTTTTTCTGGAGTTATCAGGAAAGATTTGTATAAGTGATTCTTCATTATCACTATTTTTACTTTGTAATACAACATAACCCAATTCGTCAAATGCTCTTTGCGTAGAGAATTGTTGTATCTTAATGCAGTTTTTAAAGGTATTTGGAATAGGGAAGTAGTTTTCATTTTTTATTATATTATTTTCATTTTTAATACGTGTAAAAGTAAAATCGTCTGATACCGTAAAAACGAATTCATTACATGGTTTATCATAATTATAGACGCCAATGTATAGTTTATCCTTGTAATAATCAATATATTTAACAGTATCAAAGTCATCACCTGATATTATCTGTTTAAGCTTTTTAGAATTTATATCTATTGCATACAATCCATCGCCTTTAGCATCCTTAGTCCATAAATAAGCGTAAAAAATATTTGTTGTTGGTTCATAGTATTGCACATAAGTATTCAGCTCGGCTTTAATATCCTTTTCTTTTAAAAATTCTTTTAGGTCTCTAGTAAAATCACTTTTCTTATTTCCATTTTCATCAACTAAATACATTGATGGAAATTCTGTATCAGCATTCTCGTAAATCTCATCCTCGGTTGCATCGTAGCTTAGCATATAGTATGTTTCAGATGATAGCTGTCTAGGCTGTGGTGCAGGAGAGGAATCGGAAGCCTTTTTCTTATCAGCTGTAGATCCTTTTGAAGTACAGCCCATAAGTGCAAAAATGCAAAAGATGGTTAAGGTTGTTACAATTATTCTCTTTAACATTATTTCCCTTTCTAGTAATTTGCCATTTCAAAATAGTATATAACATATACGGCGATGCTGATTAGCACCGCCGCTTCTTAGATGTTAACTATTTTATTTTTGCTTCTTAGATGTTAACTATTTTATTTTTGCTTCTTAAATGTAAGTACTGTCGATTTTCCCTCTTCGATTTCACAATTTAGCTCTATAGTGTCATCGTCCTTGATTGTAGCTTTATCAAATCCTAAACCGTCCTGACCATCGGTTAAAACAAAAATTACACTATCACCTTTAACCGTATAAGAGCCACCACATTTTTGTGCATCAAACTCTTTATCTAGTCCTTCGGCAACCTGATTTAATCCATCTTGAATTTGCTTCTTTGAATCCTCAAAAAGTGCATTAGCATCGGCATATCCAATTTGCTGAGCCACCTCGTCGGTGACATCAGCTCGTGACATTCCCTGAGAAGTAAATGCATTATCAAGTATTGTATCTATATTGTCATTGAGCATCTTGTTAAATCCATCTTTAAAAGATGTACTATCAAAAGCCAGGGTAAACTTATTGTCCTCTGTGAAATCTAAAGTGGTATCAAATGAAATATCACTTATATCAAGTCCACTTTTATTTACTTCATCGAGGTCTGCTTGTGCCATAACGTCCTTTGCTGCAATTGTTGCCACATAATGGCCGGATATATCCTTACCCTTTCCACATCCAATAAAGATAGTTGCAATTACAGTAATACTTGCTAGCATGATAGCTAATTTCTTTTTCATAGCATAATTCTCCTTTATTCTATTTAAAATTTTAACAACAAGTAACAGTTTACCAATTTTGTCCCGTATTGTAAATGGCTAAAAATATTTAGATAAAATGATTATTTTTGCAGAGTACGAATTATTTTAAAATAATTTGGCCAAAATGGAAAAAAACAAATTTTTTTTTTTGAATTATAAATGTAGGAAGATAAAACATAGAAAGGGTTTTTGATATAACCTAAAAATTAATGAGACATGTTGTGAAGATTTGGACGACGGTACATTGATTTGTATTGTCTTTTTTTGTTAAAAGAAGTTGTTGAAAAAAGTTAAGAAAAAAATATGGAGGTAATGAATGGCAGGTTTGTACTTTGGTAAGCATATGGAGCTTAGGAAATTGCAAAAAAATTCTAAAAAGTATAGAGAATTTTTTGGGTTATTATTAGATACAAATAATAGTAATGTGAGATTATTAAATGATAAGAAATATTCTAAACTGAAAGATGCTCTTATAGAAAATGCACAAAAATATAATGATATTTTGGATTTTATAAAGTATATAAAAGAAACTAACCCCGAGATGAACGCGGGAAATATATATAAGGAATTTAATGCTTATATTGAACAACAATTGACATTATGCAAAATAATTTACAATGATTTAAATAAAGGAGAGCTGAAAGAAGAAAAACAAACAGAATATTTTAATAAATTTGAAAAAATAAAGAATGGAACTTGTGGAATATTGAGTGATAGAATAACAAAATATAAAGCATTGGAGGATTGCATAAAAAAAACCCACCAATATAAAAATCAAAGTTTATATTTGTTGCACGAAAATAATAAAGGAAAAGAAAATGAATGCGAAAAAAATATTGAAAAATATTTGAAATCTTGCGAGAAATTAAAAAATAAAATTATAAAGACATCAAACTATAAATTGTGTGAAGAAAAGGCAAATAACATATTAGATTATAAATCAACAGAAATTGAAAAGGCGATTGATTTTTTTAAAGAAAATATGAAAGAAAAAATCAAAACCCAAAAAAAGAATATTTTGAAGTTAAAAAAAGAAATTAATAAGGAAATTATTAAAGAACAACAAGATTGTTCGTTCATTGAAGATTTGTATGAGTCACGGTGTGAGGCTTATTATGGTTTTACAGGGGAGTTAGAATTCAAATACAGTGAATTGGACGAAATCGATTCTAAATTTAAAAATAATGAACTAATTGATATGAAGAAGTTCGTTTCTATAATTGATAATTATGAAAAAGTTAATTCGGATTTTGAATCTCAAAAAAATAAGAATAGCAACGCGAATATTTATGGTCACTTGAATATAGTTGATAATAATTTAGGCGACCATCCGAATAATAAGCAATTGAAAAAAGTTGTATTAAATAATAATAATAATGTTATTTCAAATAAAAGAGAAAAAAATTATTCTAATTCACCTTATAATATTAGATCAAATATGAATATTACCCCAAGTATGGAGGCTTATTATTTAAAGAAAGCAACTAATAAAGTAAACACTTTGCCTAAAACCTCGCATATTAATGGCTGAAATTCTACTAGATTTTAGGATTTTACTGTGCTAAAGTATTTATGACTTTCTTATAGGCTTGTTTTGTAGGGAGCTAGTGAGAGTCGATATTATTAGGAAATATAGATAAAGCGAGGAAGAATCATGTCAGTAAATTACGTTAGTACTAGAGATTTGAAAAAGAATCAAATTACAGCTTCTCAGGCTATTTTAAAGGGATTAGCAGATGATGGCGGTTTATTTGTACCAACATCTATTCCTGCACTTGATGTTTCTTTAGATAAGCTTGCAGGTATGAGCTACCAGCAGGTTGCCTACGAAGTATTAAAGCTTTTCCTTTCTGATTTTACAGAGGACGAGCTTAAGCACTGCATTAACAGCGCTTACGATAGCAAGTTTGATACTGAGGAGATTGCTCCACTTGTATATGCAGACGGTGCATACTATTTAGAGCTTTTCCACGGTGCGACTATAGCGTTTAAGGATATGGCACTTTCAATTTTGCCACATCTTATGATTACTTCCGCTCGCAAGAACAATATAAAGAACGATATCGTTATCCTTACAGCTACATCTGGTGACACAGGCAAGGCTGCTCTTGCAGGTTTCGCAGACGTAGAGGGTACAAGAATCGTTGTATTCTACCCAAAGAATGGTGTTTCTGCAATTCAGGAGAGACAGATGGTTACTCAAAAGGGTGACAACACACATGTTGTTGGTATCAAGGGTAACTTCGATCAGGCACAGACTGGTGTTAAGCAGATGTTTAATGACAAGGCGCTTGCTGCAGAGCTTGATGCAGCTGGATTCCAGTTCTCATCTGCCAACTCAATCAATATTGGTCGTCTTGTTCCACAGATTGCTTACTATGTATATGCTTATGCAACACTTCTTAAAGAGGAGAAGATTACAGCTGGTGAGACAATCAACGTAGTTGTTCCAACAGGTAACTTTGGTAATATCCTTGCAGCATACTATGCAAAGAACATGGGCCTTCCAATTGACAAGCTTATCTGTGCATCTAATGAGAATAAGGTCCTTTACGATTTCTTCACTACAGGTCAGTACGACAAGAATCGTGACTTCATTCTCACTAATTCACCTTCAATGGATATCCTTATCTCAAGTAACCTTGAGAGACTTATCTATCACATTGCTGGTGATGATGCTGCCAAGAATGCAGAGCTTATGGAAAGCCTTAAGGCTTCTGGTAAGTACCAGATTACACCAGATATGAAGGCAAAGCTTGATTCATTCTATGGCAACTACGCTTCTGAAGAGGAGACATGCCAGACAATCAAGAAGTTATACGAGGATACTGGTTATATCATTGATACACATACAGGTGTTGCTTCAAATGTATTTGGCAAGTATAAGGCTGCAACAGGCGATGACAAGACTACTGTTATTGCTTCAACAGCTAGCCCATTCAAGTTCACACGTGCGGTAATGGGTGCAATTGATTCTTCATACGAGAAGGAAGAGGACTTTGTACTTGTTGATAAGCTTTCAGAGCTTGGTAAGGTTGCTGTACCAAATGCGATTGAGGAGATTCGTTCTGCAGCTATCAGACATGATACTGTAGTTGAGGTTCCTGAGATGTGCGCTGAGGTTAAGCGTTTCCTCGGAATCTAATAAAATATTTAGCATAATTAAAGGGTGCAACTTCTAAATGAGGTTACACCCTTTTTTGCTAATATTTTTTAAAGTTGCTAGAAGCATGTAATTAAATGAACTGTTCCAAATGGGTACGCCACTGGAAATACGATGCATTTTTCTGCACCGCAGAGCACGCCGTCCTCGGTGACTACTGGTGGTTCAAGCGCAATATCTTTTGATGTATCATTTGAAACATTAACGATATACAATCCGTTGTGAAGATTAAGGAAATCCTCAAGAGCGGCCACGGTATATTCGTTGAATTCCGTAAAATCTTCCTTTGCGTAACGTGATGCGAAGGCTATGGCGGTTTCTCTATCGCAATCGATGTGAGAGATAAACTCTCTATCACCAAGAATTGCTTGTGAAACACCAAAGGTAATTGGAAATTCATCAACAACCATTGGAGAAAGAGGGGTGAAGTCCTCGCCAATAAATCTAATCAAGCTGTTAAACATCAGCTCTAAGTACATTATATTGTGCTCTGTGACCTGCATTTCTGCAATGAGAAAGAACTTTGAAAGAATGGTCTGAACAGCATCTTGATTTTCAATATCAAGGCTAAGGTCGTAGAGCTCAGAATCATTCTTGTAGTCAAATATAATTCGCTCCAATTCCTCATAGCTGAATATGCCATCATCTACAAGGATTTGACCAAGCAACATATAATCCGGTGTCTGATGAGAGAGCAGTACACTCACCTGATCGTCAGTTAAGTAGCCACGCTCTACAGCTATTTCGCCGAATCTTTTGTTTTCGCGAGTTTGAACATATAGACACTCATCAACCTCGTTTGCGGTCATTAGGCCTTCTGAGATTGCTATAGTACCAAGCTTAATATGTGATTGGGAGAGTTTGGACATTGCTGTAAAAAGCTGATCCTGATTTACTATCCCTTTTCTAAGAAGGTAATTTCCCAAGAATTGTGTAAACATAATTTATTGTCCCCCCAGGCGCGATTCAATAATTTCTTTTATCTGATTTTTCTCAAAAGGCTTTTGGATAAAATCTTTTGCGCCAAGTTTAATTGCCTTTTTTAATTGTTCCTGAGTTCCAACGGAAGACACAATTATAATAGTTGCCTCATTATCGTATTCACGAATTTCAGCCAAGGCTTCCGTGCCATCTTTTTCCGGCATTACGATATCCATAAAAACTATGTCGGGATTTTCATTCTTGTAGAATTCTACTGCTTCAGCGCCATTTTTACCTTCGATAAAAGTTGCGCCCGTAGCAATTTCGTTGACAGCGTCCATCAACTGTTTGCGAGCTAATATCGAGTCATCACATACCAAAATTTTCTTGTTTGTAATATCCATAAAGCCACTCCCTTCCCCATTGTTTAATCTAATAATACAATAACAATATCCATTATTCAAACAAATTAACAGATATTTCACTTTATAATACAGGAATTTACCGTTAATTTTCCGACCAGTGATAGCGAGTATTTTTTTGAGAAAAATATCTGATTTCCTAAATAAGATTTAATAGTTTTTTTATAGAAAACAACCCTGATAAAAGTTATAATAATCATTGAACTTTAAGCAATACGGAGGATATAAAAATGGATATGGGTTTTATGAAGATTTTTGATGTGATTATAGGAGTTTTGGGGTTCTATCTTATTTATTCCGCTCTCAAACACTATAAGGCACGCACAGTTGATACAATGCTTATTACTGTTGAGGAGCAGCAATTGTGCAAGGATATGGAGGGGCTTTCTACTTACCTTATGCCCAAATCGGGAATCTTCGGTAGTTTTTGCGTTTTGTTTGGTATTCAGGGAGCTTTAAATGATTTTAAAGTTATTGAGTTTCCTTATGCTGTTAATATTGCTTTTTTAATTGCTTTTTTAGTTGTTTGGTTTGTATTTTCATTTGCAATCCGCAAGGCCAAAAGGACTTTTTTAAGTAAGTAGTCATACACCTGTTGTTTTAGCTTTATATTTGGAGGCGGTATGAAAAAAATATTGGTTGTTGATGATGAAGCAAAGATTCGCTCTATCATTAGAAAATATGGAGAGTTTGAAGGTTATGAGGTGGATGAAGCCAGCGATGGTATGGACGCCATCAACAAGGTCAAGGCCGATTGCGACTATGATGTTGTAATCATGGATGTTATGATGCCTGAGCTTGATGGTTTTTCTGCTTGTAGTGAGATTAAAAAGATAAAGGATATTCCCGTCATTATGCTTTCAGCGCGAGGCGAGGAGTATGATCGTATACATGGTTTTGAGGCTGGTGTAGATGATTATGTCGTCAAGCCATTCTCCCCAAAGGAATTGATGATGCGTGTCAAGGTTGTAACCAATAGAAGGCAGTCTATGGCAGATGAGGCAGACATTTTTAAACATGAAGGGCTTACGATTAACTTTACAGCTAGAACGGTTGCTATTGACGGCAAGCGAATCGACATGTCACCAAAGGAATACGAATTGCTGTTTTATCTTGTTCGTAACAAGAATATTGCTCTTGAAAGGGAGCGTCTTATTACTGAAGTCTGGGGATATGATTATTATGGAGATGATCGCACCTTAGACACACACATCAAGTTGTTACGTAATAGTCTTGGTGAATATAGAAAGTTACTTGTTACTCTTAGAGGCGTTGGATATAGGTTTGAAGCTTAGTGTTTATGGAGGATTTCTTTGGGAAACAAAAGCTTAAGCATTAAATGGAAAACATTTTTAGTATTCTTCGTTTTTGCCATAGTACTTTTGGGTGTACTATGGCTTTTTCAGATTATCTATCTGAAGGATTTCTATAAGCTTATTAAACGAAGCGAGACAGAGGTAGTGCTCGATAGGGTTGAGCATCTTGTTAGGACTAGTGATGATTGCTCTTCTGAGATTGATAAGCTTGCTGCCAGCAATACAATGGGTATTTTCGTTACTGACAATGAGGGGCACCCTTTGTATATTGCTGAGTATATTGCTTCTTCTCAAATTTCTAATATGCCACATTTTATGTTTGAACTTTTCTACGATATTGCTGTTGCAAATGGTGGTGAAGCGCCTATCTACTACAAGGGTGGGCAGATGCAAAAGTATGGTGAGAAAAACAGCTTTTTCGTATTAAAAAACAATGAAGAAGAGGAAAATCTGTTCATTTCAGGGATGTCTCCAAAGAATATTGAGGAGTATCCTGAAGTGAAGGCTCAAGAAGAGGCCAATAATCAGAGTAGAGGTAAGATTCAATATACTTTGCCTGATGAGGACGAAGATGCATTTAAGCAAAATATAGGCAATGATTTAGCGGAGTCTGTAATCTATGTAAGGATAATTGAGATTGATGGCCAGGAGCGAGTGCTGATGCTTAATTCTGTCCTTACACCCGTAGATGCTACTGTGGGTACATTAAAGGTTCAGCTTAAACTTATAACTATTATTATTGTAGCTATAGCCTTTTTGTTAGGTTACCTCTTTTCTAAAAATATTTCCCATTCTATTATCAGTATTAATGAAGGTGCCAAGCGATTGGCAAAGGGTGATTACTCTGTTAAGTTTACATCAGATGATTATAGAGAGGTGGCGGAGTTGTCGGATACATTAAATCATACAGCTCAAGAACTGGGTAAGGCTGATGGCTTCCAAAAGGAATTGCTTGCAAATGTTTCCCATGATTTGAGGACGCCGCTTACCATGATTAAGGGATATTCTGAAGTTATGCGAGATATTCCAGGTGAGAATACCCCTGAAAACATCCAGGTCATAATCGAGGAGACAGAGCGTCTATCTGGTCTTGTAAACGATATGCTTGATATTTCCAAAATCAAGACAGGTAATATTACAATTTATCCAGAGGAATACAATATTACTGAGAGCATTTGCCATGTTCTCGAGCGCTACAACAAGCTTAGAGAGGTTGACGGATACATTATTGATTTTGTTTATGACGATGAAGTGGAAGTATATGCCGATGAGCAAAAGATGTATCAGGTAATCTACAATCTTGTTAATAACGCTATTAATTATACTGGCGATGATAAAAAGGTTACTGTTGTACAAAAGGTGTCGGATGATAGCGTTAGAATTGAGGTTATAGACACTGGAAAGGGTGTAAGCCAAGAGGATATCCCTTACGTTTGGGATAGATATTATAAGGCTAAAACTGTGCACAAGCGAGCAATTCAAGGCACTGGCCTTGGTCTTGCTATTGTTAAAAATATTTTAGAGCTCCATGGAGCCAAGTACGGTGTATCATCGGTAAGTGGACATGGAGCAACCTTCTGGTTTGAGCTTAGACGTGAAAGAGCAGACGATGAGTAGGCTATAGGTTTACTAGGTCAAACTTGCGAGTGAACTCGTTTGGGTTAGAAGCGCCTGTTTTTTCTATTATAATAGCGTTATAAATTTCACTTGATAATATTTCTGATGGATAGATTATATCTACATCTGGACTTGTGAGAATGGTACACTTGCCATTCTCTTTTATTTTGGATAAAATGTGACTTCCGTTTTTACTGAATCCAAGCATTCGCAGGTAGGTGATGTAGCCATTGTCCTTGGCGGTGGTAAAATCCTCCTCTGTAATATCAAGTAAAATATGGCAAAGTACGCGGCTTATCCTAGAGTATTCCATATTTTTAGTCTTAAGCAACTCGCAGAACTGACCGAAGGAAACATAATCCTTTAGATTATTTTTGATTCTATCTGACAAGTCGCTAGTGCAGTCTAGATATTTGGAAAAATCTGAAGTAGTAAGCAATTTATAATGAAGCATTGCAGAAATGTCGTTTGAATCAACGAAGGTGCTTTGCTCATAGATAGCCTTGGCCTCGTCACTTACCGCATCATACTCATGATGAATCTTGTAGTGTTGACGAATGGCAGAAGCGGAGCTTAGCTGGCCACTGAGGCTTAAGTCATTATAATTATTGCCCTGGCGCTTCATTATATTTATATCAAGATTAAGGTTGTTAGCAAAGATATATCTGCAGTACTCAAGCCCCAATATATTGTTGGGAGATGAAAGTATTTCCTCTGGAAGATAATTTTTTAAAGCAGCAGCCCTAGCGAAAGCATAGCTTTTGCCTTCAGATACAAGGCTATTAATATGTTCATCTAACTCTCCGGAGCTTTCTAGCTCAACAAGCTTCTTGGCGCTAGCGATAAACATGTCTTTATCGTTTGATTCTGCGGAAAATAAAATTGTATCAACTACGCCAGTATTATATAAAAGCCTTACGCCGGCAGCGGCAAACTCTCTAGCTGAAGCTGTGGCAAAGATGGTTGGAATCTCAAATATGATGTCAGCGCCGCCGACAAGAGCAGCCTTTGCTCTAGTGTACTTGTCAAAGCAGGCAATTTCGCCGCGCTGAGTAAAGCTGCCAGACATAGCAACAATTATCTGCGAAGCATTAAGTTTTCTTGCGTAATCAATTTGCAATCTGTGTCCATTATGGAATGGATTGTATTCTGCTACAATTCCGACAACCACTATTTGTTCCTCCGAAAATACTTTTCTTAGCCTATTATACATGAAAAATCTGTTGTTAAGACAGATTTAAGTGATATAATGATAACTGGTTTTTAAATAATTATAATCAAATTTAAATATATTTAAAGAAAGGAATTTTATAGTCATGAAAATTCTAGTTATCAACTGTGGTAGCTCATCTCTTAAGTATCAGGTGATTGACTCAGAGAGTGAGCAGGTACTTTGTAAGGGCCTTTGCGAGAGAATCGGTATCGACGGACGTATCGTATACCAGAAGGCTGGCCTTGATAAAGAGACTACAGATATTCCAATGCCTACACACAAAGAGGCTGTTGCAGCTGTTATAAACGCAATCACTAATGACAAGACAGGTGCTATCGCTTCATTAGATGAGATTGACGCTGTAGGTCACAGAGTTGTACACGGCGGTGAGAAGTTTGCCGCTTCAGCTCTTATTACAGACGAGATGATCAAGGTTGTAGAAGAGTGCAACGAGCTTGCTCCACTTCACAATCCTGCAAATATCATTGGTATTAACGCTTGCCGCGAGCTTATGCCTGGCAAGCCACAGGTAGGTGTTTTTGATACAGCCTTCCATCAGTCAATGCCAAAGGAAGCTTACATGTATGCTGTTCCTTACAAGTACTATGAGAAATACGGCGTCCGCCGTTATGGTTTCCACGGTACAAGCCACAGCTATGTATCTAAGAGAGTTTGTGAGTTTGCTGGCGCAGACATCAACAATTCTAAGATTATTGTTTGCCACATTGGTAACGGTGCATCTTGCTGTGCTGTATTAAACGGCAAGTCAGTAGATACTTCAATGGGTCTTTCTCCACTTGAAGGTCTTGTAATGGGTACACGTTCAGGTGATATCGATCCATCTGCTGTAGAGTATATGGCAAAGAAGGAGAATCTGGATTTCGCTGGTGTTATGAATGTGCTTAATAAAGAGTCAGGTGTTCTTGGTGTTTCAGGTGTTTCATCTGATTTCCGTGACCTTCTTGCTGCTTCAGCTGAAGGCAACGATAGAGCACAGCTTGCAATGGATATGCTTGCGTATCGTATAGCTAAATATGTTGGTGCTTATGCAGCTGCTATGAACGGTGTAGACATGATTTGCTTTACAGCAGGTCTTGGGGAGAACAACCCAGGTCTTCGTGAGAAGGTATGTAAGCACCTTGGCTTCATGGGCGTTGAGCTTGATGCTTCTAGAAATGACGGCCCTAGCGAGGATAAGCTTATTTCAGCTGATTCTTCAAAGGTTAAGGTATTTGTTATCCCTACAAATGAGGAAGTTATGATTGCAAGAGATACAGCTGCAATCGTAGCTGGTAAGTAAGCAAGGTAGGTCATTGGGTAAAAAGTAACATTATTTTATAAAAACTGTTTGACAACCTTATTTTACCTATGTATAATTGACAAAGTGTGGATAGGAGATATTTATGAAGATTTCTATAAAAGATATCACTTCATTGCCAGATCAGAGTAAGAAGTTTTCAGGGACATGTGATGTTCAGGAGTTTTCTTATTTAGGCAGTAGTTTTTCTATCAATCACATAGAGCCATTTGATGTAGTTTTATCTATGATAGGCACTGGAAAGCTTCACATAGCTTTTTCTACCAAGGCCACCATTGTTGGTGCTTGTGACAGGTGTCTTAGCGAGGTATCATTTGAGGTACCTGTTGTGGCTGATGAGACCGTACAGGTTTCAGAAGGACAGGTAGTTACAGACGATGATATCGGCCCATATCCATTTGTGGATGGGGAGGAAATCGACGTAGATGAACTTATTTTAAACGAGATCTTAGTGAATTTCCCGGCAAAGATATTGTGCCAGGATGACTGCAAAGGCATTTGCCCTGTTTGTGGCAAGAATCGTAATATAGTTGATTGTGGCTGCGACGATACAGTCTTAGATCCTAGAATGGCACAATTTTTAGATGTCTTTAATAGTGTTAAGGAGGTGAAATAGCATGTCTATTTGTCCAAAGAACAAATCTTCTAAGGGAAGAAGAGATAAAAGA
>JAILGH010000107.1 GCA_024697025.1 Pseudobutyrivibrio sp. | reverse complement strand
GAATTTGTGGAGAAGATCCTCGATTGTGAGCTTTTGCTTTTCTTCACCGCTGATGTTGAGGATAACCTTGCCCTCGTTCATCATAATAAGTCTGTTGCCGTATCTAATGGCATCACGCATGTTGTGTGTAACCATCATGGCCGTAAGACCGTGCTCCTTGATGAGCATGTCTGTAATCTCTAATACCTTGGCTGCTGTCTTTGGATCAAGAGCCGCTGTGTGCTCATCCAAAAGTAAAAGCTGTGGCTTTTGAAGTGTAGCCATGAGAAGTGTAAGCGCCTGACGCTGGCCACCAGAAAGGAGTCCAACCTTTGCAGTAAGTCTATCCTCAAGGCCAAGGTCTAACTCTTTAAGCATCTCGTGATACTGAGCGCGCTCTGCCTTGGTAACACCCCACTTTAATCCTCTAGGCTTACCTCTGCGGAGTGCCAAAGCCATATTTTCATCTATTTGCATGTTGGCAGCTGTACCTGTCATTGGGTCTTGGAAAACTCGTCCCAAGAACTTGGCACGCTTGTACTCAGGAAGTCCTGTCACATCCTCTCCACCGATTTCGATAGTGCCGCCATCAACTGGCCAAACACCAGCTACTGCGTTAAGAAATGTAGACTTACCTGCTCCATTTCCTCCGATGACTGTGCAGAATTCGCCTTCCTCAAGATGGAGTGTTGCACCGGCTAGTGCAACCTTTTCGTTTATTGTTCCAGGATTGAAGGTCTTTTGTAAGTTGGTAGCTTTAAGCATTCTTGTTACCTCCTCTCCTAGCTGCTTTTGTAAATGAGCTGTTCATCTGTCCCTTGATATATGGTACTGCAAGGAAAATAGCTACGATGATAGCTGTAAATAGCTTCATATCGTTGGCTGGCATCTTGAGCCATAAAACTATAGCGATAAATACATAGTAGAGAATACCGCCAAATACAACGAATGAAAGGGTAAGGATAAAGTTGCCATGCTTTCTAAAGAGGGCATTGCAAAGAACCTCACCGATAATGATTGCCGCCAAGCCTATTACAATGGCGCCACGTCCCATGTTGACATCTGCATTACCATTGAACTGTGCACTAAGGGCACCAGCAAAGGCTACGATGGCATTAGAAATAACAAGGCCAAATACCTTCATCTCGTTGACGTTGATACCCTGTGCCTTAGACATGGCTGGGTTGGTACCTGTAGCTCTGATTGCAGAACCTAGCTCTGTACCAAAGAACCAGTACATTATTGCAATTATAATTGCAGCAAATATAAGCACTGTAATAAGTGCATCTGTCTTGTATCTAAGTGATACAGCCAAGTTATACTTATCAACCGAGATAGGTGTATTTGGCTGATTTAATGTGATACGTAAGTTGATTGAATAAAGTGCAAGCTGTGTCAAAATACCTGCCAAAATTGGTGGAATACCAAACTTGGTATTGAGCAAGCCTGTAATAAGTCCTGCTAAAGCACCTGCTACAAATGCCAAGAGCAATGCAAGATACCAAGCGTGACCTGAAATAATTGTCATAGCTGCAACAGCACCACCTGTTGCAAATGAGCCGTCTACAGATAGATCGGCAAAGTCTAGTAATTTGAATGTGATGAAAATGCCTAGGGCCATAATACCGTAGATGATACCCTGTGCCACTGTTCCTGGCATTCCTACAATTAATGTTTCAATTCCCATTTTAAACTCCAAAGAGCAAGGTCAGAAATTGACCTTGCCCAAAATTATTATTGTTATATTACTCTGATTCTTAGTCCTCTGTTGCGATTGCTTCATAATCGTCTGGAATCTCTACGCCAAGCTCTTTAGCAATAGCTTCGTTGTATTCCTTTGTGAACTCAGTAGCATACTGGATGTCCATTGTTGATGGAGCCTTTCCATTTGCAAGAATCTCGTAAGCCATCTCACCAGCTGCATGTCCTATATCGTAGTAAGAAATAGAAAGTGTTGCAACACCACATCCCTTACAGATACCTTCCTCACCAGCAACGATAGGTACCTTTGCTGTCAATGCAACGTTGTTGATTGTCTCGGCACAGTTTGCTGCAACGTTATCAGTTGGAACATAGATAACATCGCTTGAGCTACATGCTGACTGAGTAACTGTTGCTACATCACTTGAATCTGAGAATGTATAAGCTGTAACCTCATAGCCATACTTCTCAAGGTATTCTGTAATCTTAGTTGCTTGATAGATTGAGTTATCCTCACCTGAGCAATAGATAATACCAACTTTCTTAGCATCAGGGAAAAGCTCGTGAAGCATATCAGCCTGTCCGTCAAGTGGAGCTAAGTCTGATGTACCAGTAACGTTAACGCCTGTTGCGCCTGTCCAGTCCTTAATATCAAGAGCTGTTGCATAGTCTGTAATAGAAGTAGCAACGATTGGAATCTCGCTTGTAGCTGTCTCACTTGCCTGTAAAGCTGGTGTAGCATTTGCCATAATCAAATCCACGTTGTCTGAAACGAATGAATTGGCAATTGTTGCACATGTAGAATTATCTCCAGATGCGTTCTCTACAGTGATGTTTACCTTGTCGCCAAGCTTCTCTACAAGGGCATCCTGAAATCCCTGTGTAGCTGCATCAAGTGCAGGATGCTGAACGAGCTGGATAACACCTACGTTATATGTCTTGTCGTCTGTTGTCGCTGTTTTATTCTCTGTAGTTGCTGCATCAGAATTGCTCTCACGCTGTGCAGCTGCATCAGTACCACATGCCACTAAAGAAAGTGCCAATGCTGATGCCACCATCAACCTTAATAATTTTCTCATAATACTTCTCCTCCTAGTAGTATTCAATGCGTAAACTTTAGCACTTTTAACGGCTAAAGTCAATCACAATCCCCCGCTATTGGGGCCCTTCTCAGTGTTTCTGGCAAAGGCCCGCCTCTCTTAGCTGAGACGCTGGTATTTAGGGGGACCAATACATTTTCGCGAATATTATAGGTTTTCTTAAGTGCCCGCGAGGAGCATTCTCATGTGTCTTTGTACTCGACTGGACTATTTTGAAAAGATTCTTTTAGGAGCGGACACCAGTTATATTAATGTGATTTCAATTTCCATAAGTATGTACTTGGGTTCATGTTCCATTTATCAAGTAAAATAACGAAGCAGGTTTTGTTAGTATAAGCACCGCCCTCTAAATCGAATCCATTCTCATTTTCGGGCTCGCTTCGCCGTCCTGGCTCAGCGTGCTTATACTATTCAAAACCTGCTTCTATTTTACTAGATTCATTCCAAAATCACCCAAGTACATATTATGGAATATTGAAATCCATTTTTGTAAGCTATTAGTGTGTCCGCTCTATAAAAGAATCTGAATCAAAATTGTACCGACGTGTAAAAGACACATGAAAATAAAAATGCGACGAGGGCACTTTAGAAAACCATAATATTCATGCGAAGTATTGGCCCCCCTATATACCAGCGTCTCAGCCAAGGGGGGAGGCTTTTGATATAGCCTATTAGAAGGGCCCGTGGCGCACTATAGGTGGTGGCAGTTTTCAGCGGCATACTTTTTCTCGAGTTTATTGCAGCATCCATAGAATCCCGGGATGAGGAACAGGACTGCAAAGAGCCATGCTACAGGGCTGGCCCATATGGCACCTGCAAACCCTATGCGGGGTACAAAGGTGAAAGCAACAAGTATGCGGGCCACCATCTCCATTACTCCGGAGTAGATTGCAAAAGTTGAAAAGCCCATTCCCTGAATTGAGAATCTAAATATATTTACAGCAGCAAGCAAAGTGTATGTCACAGCATTGGCAAGCAAAAACATCATTGCCTTGTCGATGACTTCGGCTGTTTCGGTGAACATTGTAAGCAGATGTCTTCCGGTGAAAAACAGGATGACAAGAATCACTACTGCATAGATAGTTCCAAGCATCTGGGCTGTCCAGGTACCTTTCTTTACTCTAGGAATATTTTTAGCTCCTACGTTTTG
>JAILGH010000089.1 GCA_024697025.1 Pseudobutyrivibrio sp. | reverse complement strand
AGAGACCGAGTGGGTTTCAACAGCAGGTCCATATGTTTCAGATTTTGAAAAGAAGTTGGCTGAGTATGTGCATACTCCAGCAGCAGTCAGCACACAAAATGGTACTTCAGCGTTGCACATTAGTTTGTTGCTTTGCGGAGTTACAAGGGAGGATGCGGTAATCGTTCCAACTCTTACATTTATTGCGGCAGTCAATCCAACAAAGTATGTTGGTGCAGAGCCAGTATTTATGGATTGCGATGACAGCCTTTGCATGGACCCTGTAAAGCTTCAGAAGTTCTGTGAGACAGAGTGTGATTTTACAGATGGAAAGCTTATAGATAGACAGACAGGACGCCATATTAAAGCAATGGTGGTTGTACATGTCTTTGGAAATATGGCAGATATGGAGGCAATTATGCCAATCGCTGCCAAGTACAACATCAAGGTAATCGAGGATGCAACAGAGGCGCTTGGCACCTACTATACAACAGGTCAGTACAAGGGCAAGTTCGCAGGAACCATAGGTGATTTGGGATGCTATTCATTTAATGGCAACAAGATTATTACCACAGGCGGTGGCGGAATGATTGTATCTAACAATCAGGAGCTTCTTGACCATGCCAAGCATTTGACAACTCAGGCAAAGGCGGATCAGGCTAATTTCATTCACGATGAAATTGGTTTCAATTATAGAATGACCAATCTTCAGGCAGCACTTGGACTTGCTCAGTTGGAGCAGCTTGAGGGGTTTATCAAGACCAAAGAAGCAAACTACTTTAGATACAAAGATGCCATCGACAAGATAGAAGGTCTTCACGTACAGGATTTCAGAGATGGAATCCGAAGCAACTATTGGTTCTACTCAGTAGTATTTGAAAAAGACGAGACAGGTCGTGACCGACTCATTGAGGAATTAAAGGAAAACCATATTCAGTCCCGTCCAATTTGGGGATTGATTTCTGACCAAATTCCTTATGAAGGTTCCCGCACATATGAGCTTGAAAGAGCACCATGGTACTGGCATCGCGTAGTCAACGTTCCTTGCTCAACTAATCTTGATGCATCTGGCGTAGACCGAGTTATTAATGTTATTAAAAATTTTAAATAAGCGGGCATATTCCCGTGGAGAACAATATGGAAAATGTATTAATACATGAAGATGACACAATATTGCAGGCTATGCGAACTTTTGACTCTAGTGGCCGCCGTACAGTGTTTATTGTTGATGAAGATAACAAGCTGTTGGCAGCTCTTAGTGAGGGTGATGTTCGAAGATTTATCCTGTCGGGCGGAGATTTAAACGATGAAGTTCGTACGATTGCCAATTACAAGCCACGTAGCCTTAGTGAGGATGAGATAGATGACGCCAGGGATTATCTGCGTCGTCACAATATCGAGGGCTTGCCCATTGTGGATGGGGATGGCCGTGTGATTGATTCAGTTTTCTGGAGTCAGAATCACTACAAAAAGCAGAGCGACCTTTCATGTCCTGTTGTCATGATGGCAGGAGGGAAGGGCACACGCCTTTATCCTTACACAAGGATTTTACCAAAGCCACTTATTCCTATTGGGGAAAAGCCAATTGCAGAGCTTATTATGGACAGCTTTGCAGAGTATGGCATTGATAGAATGATTATGGTTGTAAATCACAAGAAAAATATGATTAAGTCATATTTTGGTGAGGTTAGAAAGCCATATACAATCGAGTATGTTGATGAGGATACACCACTTGGAACCGGCGGTGGATTAGCACTGCTTAAGGGCATGGTGGATGAGACCTTTATTCTCACCAACTGCGACATATTAATCGAGGAGGACTACTCCAAGATTTATGCTCACCACAAGGCTGAGGGCAACATGATTACTATGGTTTGCTCGCTGAGAAATTTCCAAATCGCTTATGGCGTAGTGGAGTTTGGTGAGCACGGTAACATTACAGATATGAAAGAAAAGCCAGAGTTCAGTTTCTTTACCAACACGGGTATCTACATCGTAGAGCCAGAGGTAATCAACTACATCAAAGATGGTGAATTCGTTGGCTTCCCAGATATTATCACTCGTCTCAAGGACGATGGTCAAAAGGTAGGCGTTTATCCAATCAATGAAAATACATGGATGGACATGGGCCAGCTTGACGAGTTAGGCAAGATGGAAAGTAGACTTAGAGGATTAGGCAAATAACGGAGGACGTATTCTTGGAAAAGATAAAAAGCTTTTTCTATCCAATGAACAAAGATAAAGCGTTTAAAATAGGAGCAGTTGCAGTTGCAGTAGCAGG
>JAILGH010000052.1 GCA_024697025.1 Pseudobutyrivibrio sp. | reverse complement strand
TAGTAAATTGCCTGGTTTTCTATTGGTATTGGAAGCTCCTCACCGGCATCTAAAGCCTGATTCATCCTAAGATGAGCTGCATCTCTTGCTACGTATATCTCACCACTGATATAGCAATAGTCTCCTGCATGTAATTTAGTTGAAACTTCCTCTGCGATTGGTGTTGTTATTTTCTGCTCCATTATAATGTCCTCGTAACGTGTCTATTAACATGACAACAAATATTGATTGCAACCGGTAATCCTGCTATGTGAGTAGCGTAAGTGTTAATGTTAACCGCTAGAGCAGTAGTAGTTCCACCAAGTCCACCTGGACCAATGCCAAGCTTATTTATCTTTTCAAGCATTTCATCCTCCAAGTCCTTTACCCAAGGAATTGTTGGACGTGCTGAAAATTCTCTTGTAAGTGCTTCCTTTGCCATCAGTGCTGACTTTTCGAAGGTCCCGCCGATACCAACACCTACCACCATTGGTGGACAAGCATTTGGTCCTGCATCTTTAACTGCAGTAAGAATGGCGTCCTTGACTCCCTCTATTCCATCTGCTGGCTTAAGCATAAACACCCGGCTCATATTTTCTGAACCGAAGCCCTTTGGAGCAAGTGTGATTTTAAGCTCATCACCTGCCACGATATTGTAATGTATAACTGCTGGAGTATTGTCCTTTGTGTTGACTCTTTCTATTGGATCACCAACAACAGACTTTCTGAGATATCCATCTGTATATCCCTGTCTTACTCCTTCGTTAATAGCATCTGTGAGAAGTCCCCCTTCAATGTGAAGGTCCTGACCAACCTCTACAAAAAATACCGCCATACCTGTATCCTGACAGATAGGTATCATATCCTTATCTGCTATATCAAGATTTTCTTGAAGCTGCATTAAAATTTTCTTACCGATGGCGGATTCTTCGGTGTCTACAGCTTTCTTAAGTGCTGAATTCATATCCTTTGAAAGATAATGATTTGCTTCTATGCACATTTCTTTGATTGTACTGCTAATAGTTGTTGTGTTAATTGTCTTCATCTTTATGTCCCATTAATACTTTAAATTGTCGTCACTTTAAATCACTAAAGTGGTTATTTCCAACAAAAAAAGGGCTGCTATACTGAAATAACAGCCCCATTGCTATTACAATCTTATGATTCGGTTGTTGAATCGTCATTTAATTCTTCAACCTCTTCGGAAAGTATTGTATCACTTTTTCTGACTTTTGCAATACTAATTAGTTTAGTATTTTCTTTCAAGTCGATTAATTTCACACCTGATGTAATTCGACTAAGAAGTGCAGTGCCTGCAACATTGATTCTTATAATTGTGCCAGCTGTGTTGATAAGCATTACCTCGTCATCCCTCTCAACTGCCTTTGCACCGATAAGATTTCCTGTCTTTTCTGTAATCTTGTAGCACTTAACACCCTTGCCACCACGGTGGATAGTATTGAACTCAGTCATAAGTGTGCATTTACCAAGACCATTTTCTGATACAGTCATGAGGCTCTCACCCTGAGATATCAACTGCATTCCTATTATCATATCATCAGCTGCAAGATTCATTCCGATAACACCCATGGTTGCTCGGCCAGTTGCTCTAACTTCTGTTTCGCTAAAGCGAATTGCCTGTCCATATTTTGTAACCATGATAACGTCCTCATCACCATCAGTAAGCTTTACTTCAATAAGCTTATCATCGTCTCGCAAATTGATAGCTGTTAGACCGTTCTTTCTGATATTCTCGTATTCTGTAATCTTTGTCTTCTTGACGAAACCATCTGCCGTAGCCATGAATAAGTACTTATCATCGCTATATTCCTCAACTGGAATCATTGCTGTGATATTTTCATCTGGTTGTAATTGAAGAATATTTACTATTGCGATTCCTCGGCTTGTTCGGCTACTTTCTGGAATCTCATAGGCTTTAATTCTATAAACCCTACCTTTATTAGTAAAGAAGAGGAGATAATCGTGGGATGACATCATGAGCATCTCTGTAACGTAATCCTCGTTGATGGTTTCCATTCCCTTGATTCCTTTACCACCTCTGTGTTGAGCCTTGAAGTTATCCTCGTTCATTCGCTTGATGTAACCAAGCTTTGTAAAGGTAACAACTGTATTAGTAACTGGAATCATATCCTCCATGCTGATGTCGAACTCATCGAATCCGATTGATGTACGTCTATCATCGCCATACTTATCAGCAATCTCTGTAATCTCTGTCTTGATTACTCCAAGTAAGATTTTTTCATCTCCAAGTATTGCCTTCAATTTTCCTATTAAGATTTGTAAATCATCGTATTCTTTTTGTATCTTGTCTCTCTCCAAGCCTGTGAGAGCACGAAGTCTCATGTCTACAATGGCCTGGGCCTGAGCATCAGAAAGTCCAAATCGCTCCATCAACTGAGCTTTTGCTGTGTTGACATCAGCAGAATTTCTGATTATGTGGATTACCTCATCGATATTATCAAGGGCGATGAGCAATCCCTCTAAAATATGTGCTCGCTCCTCAGCTTTGTTAAGCTCGTACTTGGTACGACGAGTAACTACATCCTTTTGGTGATTTAAGTAGTGCACAAGCATCTGCTTTAGGTTAAGGATTTTTGGCTGGTTGTTAACAAGTGCAAGCATGATAACACCGAATGTATCCTGTAATTGAGTGTGCTTATAAAGCTGATTTAAAATGATATTTGGATTAACATCTCGTCTAAGCTCAATACAAACTCGAATTCCTTCTCGTGAGCTTTCATCACGAAGATCTGTGATTCCATCTGCCTTTTTATCTTTAACAAGCTTTGCGATATTTTCTATAAGTCTTGCTTTATTAACCATGTATGGAAGCTCGGTAACAACAATTCTGTTCTTGCCGTTGTCCATTGGCTCGATTTCTGAAACAGCTCTTACTCTAATTTTAGCTCGACCTGTGCGGTATGCTTCCTCGATGCCTGTCTTTCCAAGGATTACACCTCCTGTTGGAAAATCAGGTCCCTTTACAATCTCAAGAAGCTCTTCGATTTCAGTTTCTCTATCTTCTTCAACTTGGTTGTCGATAATTTTGTTAACTGCATTTATTACTTCACGAAGATTGTGAGGCGGAATATTGGTTGCCATACCTACGGCAATACCAGTGGTACCATTAACAAGTAGGTTAGGATAGCGGGCTGGTAGAACTGTTGGCTCTTTTTCAGTCTCATCAAAGTTTGGCATGAAGTCAACGCCATCCATGTCGATATCTTTACCGGTGGTAAATTTCTCATCCTTGTAGTTGATACCAAACATTGTCATGGAAATTTTTGAAAGTCTAGCTTCAGTGTATCGCATAGCAGCAGCACCATCGCCATCCTCTGAACCAAAGTTACCATGTCCATCTACTAGTGGATATCTTGTATTCCATTCCTGGGCCATGTTGACAAGTGCTCCATAAATAGAGCTGTCACCATGAGGGTGATATTTACCCATTGTATCACCGACAATACGTGCACATTTTCTGTGAGGCTTGTCGGGACCATTATTGAGCTCAATCATTGAAAAGAGAACTCGACGTTGAACTGGCTTGAGACCATCTCTAACATCTGGAAGAGCACGGGATGCGATAACGCTCATGGCGTAATCAATGTAGCTATTTTCCATTGTCTCTTTTAGATCAACATCATGAATATTATCAAAAATCTTGTCGTCCATTTTTTTCCTTTTCTACGGGCGGAGCCCGAAAATTTTTTAAAAATTAAATGTCTAAGTTCTGTACATACTTTGCGTTTTGCTCGATGAATTCTCTACGTGGCTCTACCTTGTCACCCATGAGAGTTGAGAAAGTAACATTGATTTCTGAAGCATCTTCATCATCAATAACTACACGCTTAAGAATTCGTTTCTCAGGATCCATAGTTGTCTCCCAAAGTTGCTCGGCATCCATCTCACCAAGACCCTTGTAACGCTGAATCTTGTTATTGTTGTCACGACCAACTTCTGTAAGAATTTTATTTAATTCTTCGTCAGAATATGCATACCAGACCTTTTTATTTTTCTCTAACTTGTAGAGTGGAGGAGTAGCAAGGTAAACGTAACCCTCCTTAATTAAATCTGGCATAAATCTATAGAGGAATGTAAGCATAAGTGTTGCAATGTGTGCACCATCAACGTCGGCATCAGTCATGATAATAATCTTGTGATAACGCAGTTTTGAAATATCAAAGTCCTCATGAATACCTGTACCGAAAGCTGTAATCATCGCTTTGATTTCGGCGTTGCCATAGATCCTGTCTTCTCTTGCTTTTTCAACATTTAAGATTTTTCCACGGAGTGGAAGAATAGCCTGAGTTGCTCGGCTGCGGGCTTTCTTAGCTGAACCTCCGGCGGAATCTCCCTCGACTATGAAAATTTCGCAGTTTTTTGGGTCTTTATCTGAACAATCTGCAAGCTTTCCTGGAAGTGACATTCCCTCAAGAGCTGTTTTTCTACGGGTTAAATCGCGAGCCTTTCGGGCTGCTTCCCTTGCTCGCTGCGCAAGCAGCGATTTTTCGCAAATATTTTTGGCAATAGTTGGATTTTGCTCCAAAAACCAAGTAAGTTGCTCTGAAACTATTGCATCAACAGCACCTCTTGCCTCTGAATTACCAAGCTTTTGCTTTGTCTGACCCTCAAACTGAGGCTCTTCAATCTTTATAGAGATGATTGCTGTAAGACCTTCACGAATATCATCACCATCAAGCTGTGGATCACTATCCTTTAAAATCTTTGCATCTCTAGCATATTTATTAAATACTTTTGTAAGAGCACCTCTGAAACCAGTAAGATGAGTACCACCTTCTGGAGTAACGATATTATTTACATAACTGTATGCCTGATCTTGATATCCATCGTTGTGCTGCATAGCAACTTCTACGTAGATATTATCTTTGGTGCCTTCACAGTAAATAACCTCGTCATAAAGAGCTTCGCTACTGCGATTGATATACTGAACAAACTCTTTAATACCACCTTCGTAGTGGAAGCTTTCTTCTCTAACTTCTTCATTACGTGTATCTCTGAGTGTAATGCGAAGTCCTTTTGTAAGGAATGCTGTCTCACGAAGTCTAACTTTTAAAGTTCTAAAATCAAAAACTGTTGTCTCGAAAATTGTATCATCTGGAAGGAAAGTAACTTTTGTTCCTGTTTCTTCTACTGGACATGTACCTATCTCTTTAAGAGGATACATAGTTTTTCCACGCTCATAGCGCTGCTTGTAAATCTTTCCTTCACGCTTAATCTCTACTTCAACCCAATTTGAAAGGGCATTAACAACTGAAGCACCTACTCCGTGAAGACCACCAGAAACCTTGTAACCTCCACCGCCGAACTTACCACCGGCATGAAGCACAGTAAATACAACCTCTACTGCAGGAATACCAGCTTTACTGTTGATACCTGTAGGAATTCCACGTCCATCATCAACTACTGTAATTGAATTGTCTGGGTTTATTGTTACCTGAATATGTGTACAAAAACCTGCAAGTGCTTCATCAACTGCATTATCAACTATCTCGTAAACTAAGTGATGAAGACCTCTTTCAGATGTTGAACCAATGTACATACCAGGTCTTTTACGAACTGCTTCAAGTCCCTCTAAAATCTGTATTTGGTCAGCACCATATTCCTGATTAACTTCCTTACTCACCTGTGTTCCTCCGTTATTAATTCTATAGAACCATCTGTTACTTTATAAACTGTATTAAGACTAAATCTGTTTTTTACAAATTCATCAATACCAGTACAGGTAATGATTGTTTGTGTATCTAAAAGATTATCTAATAAATCACTCTGCCGATTTTTATCAAGCTCTGATAATACATCATCCAAAAGAAGAATTGGCTTGTCATTAATTGTATTTTCAACAAGCTTTATCTCTGAAAGCTTAAGTGAAAGAGCGCAGGTACGCTGTTGTCCCTGACTACCAAACTTTCTAATGTCTATTCCATCAACAGTGATTTTAATATCATCTCTGTGAGGTCCTACCGAAGTTTGGCAAAATCTCATATCTTTTTCCTTATTTTTAACAAGCTCATCTAAAAAGAAAATATCCTCAATGTTTGGATCATAACTAACATCTATATTTTCTTTACCTGATGTAATCTTAGAGTGAATATCTTTTACAATAATGTTGATATCATCAATGAATTTTTGTCTTCTTGTGATTATCTTTTTACCATAGTTAATAAGTTGTTCATCCCATATTGGAAGAGTTTCTTTTAACTCAGGCTTATGTATCATTTCTTTTAACAAAGCATTTCTTTGATTAAGTGCCTTGTTATAATTTGATAAATCAGAAAGGTAAATCTTGTCTATTTGACAAAGCTCCGCGTCCATAAATTTTCTTCGTTCCAAGGGACCATTTTTAATAATATTCAAATCCTCTGGCGAGAAAAAAATTATATTAATAAGGCCAAATAAATCAGCTGCTTTTTTAATTGGAACCCTGTTTATAGCTATTCCTTTAGATTTGTTTTTCTTAAGGTGAATATCTATCTGATATTCTCTATTATTTTTTAAAACGACAGTCTTTATATG
>JAILGH010000072.1 GCA_024697025.1 Pseudobutyrivibrio sp. | reverse complement strand
TTTGCTGTTTGCAGCAGCGTTGGTAATGATTCTGTTAATTGAAAAAGAAAAAATAAAACGATACACCTTCCTGTGGTTTACAGGTATTGTATTGCTTTTCATATACAATCCACTGACTTGGTTTATCGCCAACAGATTTTTTGATCACAGTGCATTTGAGCAATACTACATGCGATTTTTTAGTGTGATACCGGTGATGATTATTGTGGCTTACGGACTTACTCTTGTGATAGCAAAGTTTACAGGAGCAAGGAAATTAGTAGGACTTGCAGCAGCACTGGGAATCATCCTATTATTTGGACGATTGGTTTATGCAGAGGATTGGTTTACCAAAGCGGAGAACCGCAACAAGGTGCCTCAGGATGTAATCACTATCTGTGATATTTTTGCTGATTATGAGGGCGACAAAATTCGCATTATGGCGCCTCAGGATATTGCAGTTTACCTACGCCAGATGGATAGCAGGTTTTCTATGCCTTATGCCAGGGAGCCCCTGCCACAGGAGGCCTTTGAGCTCACCAATCCAAATCCGGACACTCTTGCTGTATCGGATTACTGTGCCACTAATGACGTTGATTATGTGGTGACATTTGCAGGTGATGAGGTGCTTCCTGCTTACCTTGATAATGGTTACGAGCTTTATGGTCGCACCACCAATTATGCTATTCTCAAGGTGCCAGTTGATTGGGTGCTGAAGGAATACAAGGATAATGCAAACCTGCAGGGCCTTTGCTATACCATGTACAACAAAAACGACGGGACATTGATAGTTATTGATGGAGGTCACGTTGAAAATGCTAAATACGGCGAGATTACACCGGGTCTTCGAGAGGCAATCGAGGCATATGGTGGTAAGGTAGATGCTTGGATTATCACCCATTATCACAAGGATCATGTTGATGCGTTTAACGAAATATATGCAGATCCTCAGGGGATAGATGTTAAGGAGATTTATGTATCCCCACTTGACTCGGAAGTGTTTTATTCAAAGGCACAGGAATGGGATGATGTGGATTCCTTTGACAGATTTATGGAGCTTACTGCAGATGCAGACAACATAAATCCGGTAAAGCGGGATGATGTTTTAGAGTTTTCCGATGGATTAAAGATCACCTTCCTTAATAGCTATGATGACAGTATCAAGGATGTGGAGGACATTCCAAACAATGCCTCTTTGGTATTTAAAATGGAAACAAAAAACAGAAGTGCACTTTTCTGTGCCGATTGCCATAGCAGGGTGATGGCAGAAAGACTGATAGATGATTATGGTGATGATTTAAAAGCAGACATTTTACAGTGTGGACATCACGGCAACAACAGCATGCCGGAGGACACTGGCTTTTACGAAAAGGTGTCGCCATCGATTGCTATATTTGATATGCCGGAAGAAATGCTCACAAGCCCGGAATATACGGCGGGAGCTCTGGCAGCATATTTACAGAAAACAGATTGCAAAATAGTTTGGTTTAATGACAAGCCGAATGGATTTGCGTTTTACTAAGATTCCACATTTTTAAATGGAGAATGATAAATGACAATGGAAAAGATTATGGCAAAGCAGAAGTTGATATCCGTATTTACGATAGCTGCAATTTTATTTGCCAGATGTAACCTGGGCCTTTCCCATGGCAAGGCTTACGTTGGTGCAAATTTACTGGTTGATTTTATAGCGGCAGCTTTTTGCCTATGCCTATTCATAAAAGATAAAGAGACCACTAAGAAGTCAGTATTTAATCTGGCGACCATATGGCTTTTGGCTTTCTCGATTTTGGTGTTTATATACGGGCATTTCAAAATCGGTGTGGCCTATCCAGATATGTACAGCCGACAGTTTCACTTGCTTACAATAGTGCCTCCAGTTCTTATAATGGTGATTCTATTTCATGCCAAGGATGATTTGCTTGATATAATTTCATGGGCAGGAAACATAGTTATTGTGACATCGTTGATTATAAGCCTGATTTACGACGACGTTTGGGGCGAGTGGCTTCAGGGTATGACATCCCGTGTTGGAAAGACGCCTGCAGGAACCTGCGTTGACACAAGTAATCTTGTGCTAGTGCTGATGATTCCATCTTTGTACCAAGCAATTGTCAACAAGCAGTTGAAAAAGCATTTGTTATTTATAGTTTTGGCAGTTTTTCAAATTGTTGCATCGGGAACTAAGTCATCAATGTTTCCAATAATTTTGGTATTTGCCATATTTTTACTTGGCTCGGCGAAGGATAAAAAGGAAGTTCGTCGCAATATAATTATTCTTATTGCCATAGGAGTGATTGGGTTTGCAGCGATTATGTTTATTCCGGCCTTATATGGTATCATTGGAGAGCGAGTTGTGGAGATGTTTGAGACTCTTGCGGGCAAAACGTCTGGAACTCACGAGAGCACAGGCCAGCGAATGGGCGTAATTAGAGAGTTCAAGAACCACTTTGGTGAGCATCCTATTTTTGGACATGGTTTTTATGCTTTCAAGACTATGCCATATGCCTTACTGGAAGAGTATAGGCCAAATGAGGGTACTGAGGTAGCTTACAGAGCTATTCACACTCACATGAATTTCCTTGAGTTGTTATTCTCTTTTGGTATAGTTGGATTTGTAATGTATTACTGGTTCCCAGTATATTTGACAATCAAGAGCTTTTTTGCAAGAAATAAGGCAGCCAAGCTCATTGTTTTATCATTTATGGTTTCATTTGTGTTTATGGATTTGGGAATAGATATGTTTTACCCATACATGACACCTTATTATACATATTTAGTTGCCTACTGCCTGCTTAGAAACAGCAGGGACGACAGAAAGCAAGGAGGATTATAAAATGAAATATGCAATTATTGGATGCGGACGTATTTCACCAAACCACGTAGTAGCATCACAGAAGACAGGCCTAGATTTAGTGGCGCTTTGCGATCTTGATCTCAAGAATACAGAGGATAAGATAAAGAAGTTTGATATAGATGCAAACTACGTAAAACAATACACAGACTACAAGGAAATGCTTGCAAATGAAAAGCCAGAGCTTGTTGCCATCGCAACAGAGTCAGGAAAGCATGCCCAGATAGCACTTGACTGTATCGAGGCTGGCTGCAATGTCATCATTGAGAAGCCAATTGCACTTTCGCTTGCAGATGCAGATGCAATCATCGAGGCTGGACACAGAAAGGGCGTAAAGGTTTGCGCTTGTCACCAGAATCGTTTTAATAAGTCTATTCAGATGATTAGAGAGGCTCTTGAAAAGGGCAGATTTGGTCGTCTTTTATATGGTACTGCTCACATTCGTTGGGCTCGTGACCACGAGTACTATGACCGTGCTTCTTGGAGAGGCACATGGGAGCAGGATGGTGGTGCACTTATGAATCAGTGTATCCACGATATCGACCTTCTCCGCTGGATGATGGGTGATGAGGTTGTACGTGTG
>JAILGH010000050.1 GCA_024697025.1 Pseudobutyrivibrio sp. | reverse complement strand
GTCACTTTCTGAGTTTGTACCGTTTGCTGCCTGAACTGAAAGTTCGTTCATTCTCTGAAGCATTGAGTGCACTTCTGTAAGAGCGCCCTCGGCTGTCTGTACTGCTGAGATACCATCTGAAGCATTTGTTGAAGCCTGGTCTAGACCTCGAATCTGCTTTCTCATTTTTTCAGATATTGAAAGACCTGCTGCATCATCTGCTGCTCGATTGATCTTAAAACCAGATGAAAGTTTCTCAGTAGACTTAGACTGAGCATTTGTTGTAACTCCTAACATTCTTGAAGCATTAGCTGCCTGCATATTGTGTTGTACTACCATAATTTCTACCTCCTTGTAGATACTCTTGTGATTCCATTCATAAGAGATGCGATTGTCGCATAACATAATTTTAAAAGTAACGTTGACATGGAATGCTACATACTTTAGGCTTGCATCCGTATCTATATAACAAGTGGTGTGACCAACCACCACTAGCTATCGGGAAGAAATTATGTAGTATAGCCTTATTAAGTTGTAAAGCTACTATTGGCAATAACTTTTCCGCGCGATTTAATGAAAAATTATTGCTTTGGTGGATGACAAAGAATACATCTACTGTCTCCATCTATTTTTATTATCGGAAATGTATACAAATTCTTTAGTCTATTTTTATAAAAAAATTGAGACCTCTAAAATGAAGCCTCATACTACATTTAAAAAAGTTCTATTATTGCATTTATCATATCAATAACAACTATCAATGCCGAAAGCGGTACTTGCCCAACAACTCTATAACCTCTAGTAGATATATCAAGCTGTTTAACACTGTCACTAGCAATGTATCTTATATCCCCTTCAAAAGGAAACTCAACTAAAAAAGATGACCTAGTGCGCTTGGCTATAATAGGACATGCAAGTATGCAGCCGCTTTGATTATAACCGGTTTTACTAATGACTGCTGCTGTACCCTTGATTCCCTCAACCTTGATGATGTCCCCCTGCTCTACCATATTTCATCTCCCATAGGCTCGCCCCAATCAAACTCAGGCGAAGCTACTAATGAGCCACCAGCCAATTCAACGTATTCATCTAAAGATCTATGTCTAAATTTAAAGCCAGAAGATATAAGATTTTTAATTTGATCATCATCAAGAGAATTTAGAACTTTCATATCTAGTACCTTTCCTTTAATTAAATGCGATGCATATTTTGCTATTCGTTTACAGCTTTGCATTTTGGCTTCATCCAACTGTGAGAAGAAATCTACAGCCTCTATATCAAAATAATTGCCTAGCTTTTCTAATGCTGTATAACTAGGAGCCACTCTTCCATTTACCCAATCACAAAATGTTGTATATTTGATATCTAAATCCTTACATACCTCTTTCCTTGTTTTGTGATTGTAACTGAGAAGAAATTTGATATTGTTGGATATAGTAAGCTTTTCTTGTCCTACATTTTTTTCATTTATCATAAATAGTTCCTCTACGTTTTCCTCGTATTTATAATACGATATTTTCGTATTATACTCAATAGTTAAAAAATAAAAATGCTCTCAGAAAAGAGCATTTTTATCAATCAATAGTTTTAAAATGGCACGGTATCCGGATCTGCTGAAAGACCTACACAACCAGTGAGATTTGCTATTAAATTTACATCGCTTTCTTCCAATTCAAAATCAAACACCTTTATGTTTTCCTCGATTCTCTCAGGTGTAACTGATTTTGGTAAAGGTAAATATCCTCTCTGCAAACTCCAGCGAACACATATCTGTGCAATGCTCTTGCCATACTTGTCGGCCAATGCCTTCATTTCTGGCACCTCAAAAATCTTTCCTGTTCCAAGTGGACTGTAAGCCTCAAGAATCATCCCCTGAGCTCTGCAATAATCCACCACTTCATCCTGAGTCTCACCCGGGCAAAGCCTGATTTGATTTACCATCGGTTTAATCTTTGCAGTCTTCAGTAGTTCTTCAATATGATGCGGTCTGAAATTGCTTATACCAATGGCGCGAACCTTGCCAGCCTCACATAATTCTTCCATGGCCTTCCAGGTTTCAGCATTTGCACTTTGCCAATGGTCTCTGAATTTTAATGGGTTTGGCCAATGAATCAGTAGCAAATCAACATAGTCCATCTGAAGCTTTTTAAGCGAAGCATCAAATGTACTTTTCACAAGGTCATAGCTGTGATTCCAGTTGTTTATCTTGGTTGTTACAAAAAGCTTGTCTCTTGACACACCACTCTTTTTAATTGCCTCTCCAACACAGTCTTCATTTTCATAAGCCTGTGCTGTATCGATGTGAGTATATCCCGCCTGAATAGCCTTGATTACTGCATTCACTCCCACTTCGCCATCAGGTGTCTGCCACATACCAAATCCAATACATGGTATTCCAACCCCATTGGAAAGCTTGTACACGTCATTTTGATTGTTCATGTTATTCTCCTCCTTTTAATTAATATTCCAAAGCTTGTTTCTTGTATCCCAAATATCTCATCCACGCAGTCAAGCCGCTAATTAACCAGACTATTCCAACGGACCACCATATACCCCATAGTCCGATTGTGGCAACGCCAGTTAGCATTACAGGAACAATGAATCTGCCAATAACCTCCACTATTCCATTTAACAGTGCAAAGAATGCATCTCCAAGACCATTCAAAACTCCTCTCACTACATAAATTAATCCAAGCATTATATAGAAAAAGCTGGTGATTTGAAGTGCCTTTGCACCCATTACAATTACTTCTTCATCTTCAACAAAAATCCTAATGATTCCAGCTCCGAAAAACTGCATTATCGGAAGCATTAATATAGAAAAAATCGCCATCAGCATAAGGCTTTTCCTGTATCCCATTATGATTCTATCGTATTTTCTGGCTCCATAATTCTGACCGGTGTATGTTGCAAGGGCTGCGCCCAAGGTCTGATATGGCAAATGAATAATCTGCTCTATTCTGCTGGTTGCTGTAAATGCCGCCACCGCCACACTTCCAAATGAGTTGACCACTCGCTGAAGTGCCATACAGGATATGGCAATCAGTGAAAATTGTAATGATAATGGAAATCCAAGCTTGATTATCTTTTTTGAAATGGCACCATTAAACTTTAGGTCTTTTCTTTTCATATGAAAATATTCATTCTTTGAAATGGCATAAACTAAAGAGCTTATTCCGGAAACCAACTGAGAAATCACAGTTGCAATACCAGCGCCAACAACCCCCATATGAAAAACACAAACAAAAATTGCATCCAAAATTGTATTTAGAATGCATGAGAAAATCAAAAAGTAAAGTGGCGTTTTGGAATCCCCAAGTGCCCTCAGCATAGAAGATACATAGTTATATAAGGAAACAAAAATCAGCCCGACGCACATGATCCCCAAATATGCTCTGGCATCTGCCATGATATCAGCAGGTGTCTCGAGAATATTAAGCACCGGATCTATCAGAAAATATGCAATTATACCAACCACTAAAGGAAAAACAAACATGATATAGCCTGTGTTTGAGATGCTACTTCTGACTTCATCCTCATCCCCCTTGCCAAAAGCCTGGGATGTTATAATGCCACCGCCACTTCCAAATCCATTGCAAAGGGCGAAAAATAAAAATGTGACAGAGCCTGTAACACCAATGGCCGCCAAAGCCTGTGGCCCAACAAACTGTCCCACTATAATTGAATCCACCAGATTGTAAAGCTGCTGAAAAAGATTACCAATGAGCATTGGTATGGAAAACTTTATTATTAAAGAAACCGGATTACCTTCGGTCATGTTTAGAACTGCAGAGTTTTGTGTTTTCATTTTTTCACCAAAGATATCTGTTATGTGTTTATTTACCTACGTGTTTTCATTATGACCTATATTCTTAAATTAAGCAATGCAAGATATTGCTATGAAGATGCTACTATTCACAGTAACATCTTGCATTCAAAAAGGGCTTCCCCGAAGGGAAGCCCCAATGTACTAGTTATAGTAACTAGTCTGCGCGAAAACAATTAATTTGGATAATCCGTTCTTAAGCTATGCTTAAGACTCTATAGTTGCTATTATCCAAGGATTGATAATACGCCTTGTGTTGACTGGTTAGCCTGTGCAAGCATTGCCTGACCTGCCTGCTGAAGAATGTTATTCTTGCTGTAGTTAACCATTTCATCAGCCATATCTGTATCACGGATACGAGACTCAGCTGCATTTGTATTCTCAACTACGTTGTCTACGTTAGCGATTGTGTGCTCAAGTCTGTTCTGGATAGCACCGAGTGAAGATCTC
>JAILGH010000109.1 GCA_024697025.1 Pseudobutyrivibrio sp. | reverse complement strand
CCTCTTGATGGGCGCTCACCTCTTTCAGGTCTCTCTCCGCGCTTTTCATTTCTTTCTGGACGCTCAGAACGCTCTGGACGGTTGCTTCTCTCTTGACGCTCTGGTCTTTCCTGCTTCTTAGCTGGACGTGAAGTAACCTCTGTCTGAGCATTGTTCTTCTTTGGTGCTGCCTCTGTATCATTTGACTGTGCAGAAGCGCGCTGTGAAGGACGTGCACCATCAGCAAAGTTACGAGGTCTGATTGGTCCTCTAGGCTGAGCAGCCTGACCATTAGACTTCTTATCTCTGCCACCATCTCTTCCCTCAGAGCGAGAAGAATCAGAACCACGTCTTCTTCTGTCATCTCTATCACGAGTCACTACAAAGACGTTCTTCTTTTTCTTAACTGGATTGCCATCCTTGTCAACTGGACGTGGCTTCTTGTCTGCAGGAGCTTCCTTCTTTTCAGCTGGCTTGTCAGCCTTTGGCTTACTAGTGAAGTTTGCTCTGATTTTAGCAGCCATATCGTCCTCAACACCGCTTTGAGCTTTTGCTTCTATTCCATTAGAGCTTAAAAAAGAAATAATGTCCTTGCTTTCTTTACCAAGCTCTTTTGCTAATTCATGTACTTTAATTTTTGCCATCTAATATCCTCCTCATCTGTCTAACCATGTATCTTATCTAGGATACTCAAGGATAAATTCTCATCGCACACTACGATTGATGCCCGATATTCTTTTCCAATCGCATGACCTAAAGATTCTTTAGTTCCATATTCTATGTATTTGATTCCATAGAATTCACAGGAATTTGAAAATGACTTTTTGGTATTTGCAGATGCGTCCGTTGCAATAACGCAAAGACAACCACTGCCGTCCTTGATGGCTTGCTCACAAGCGAACTCGCCGCTGACGAGCTTACCAGCCTTCATAGCCATACTAATCATGTTCATCGCTTTATCTATCATTTTCCAACTCCCTGTATAAGCTATCAAAAACCTCGCTAGAAACCTGGCATTTAAGAGCTCTGTTAAATGACTTTTTCTTGTCCGCCAGAGCAATACAGTCACCGGACTTACATACGTAAGCTCCGCGCCCCTGAGCCTTATAGCTTAAATCCAAGGCTACGCCGTTTTCGTTTTTAACAACCCGAAACAGCTCATCCTTTGGAAGCATCTTTGAGCATGCCACACATTTTCTAAGAGGTAATGTTTTGCTATCCATTACTCTTCCTCAGATGACTCCTCAACCTCTTCATAGTCATCCTCGTTATACTCGCCATCTTCATCGTAGTACTCATCCTCGTCGTAGTACTCGTCATCATCGTAGTCCTCTTCGTAATCAAGGAAATCTCCAGCTTCCTTAGCCTGAGTCTCACTCTTGATATCAATCTTGAAGCCTGTGAGACGAGCAGCAAGACGAGCATTCTGGCCTTCCTTACCAATAGCAAGTGAAAGCTGATAATCAGGAACAACTACTCTAGCGCTCTTTTCATCTGCATCTGCGATAACTGCAACAACCTTTGCAGGTGAAAGTGCATTCTCGATAAGGTAAGCAGGGTTCTCATCCCACTCAACGATATCAATCTTCTCACCGCGAAGCTCGTTAACGATTGCATTAACACGTGCTCCATTCTGACCTACGCAAGCACCTACTGGATCAACGTCCTCATCATTTGACCAAACAGCAATCTTTGTACGGCTGCCTGCCTCACGTGAGATTGACTTAATCTCTACGATGCCATCTCTGACCTCTGAAACTTCCTCTTCAAAAAGCTTCTTAACAAGCTCTGGATGTGTACGAGATACAAGGATACGTGGTCCCTTGTTAGAAGTCTTAACTTCAACAATGTAAACCTTGATTCTATCCTGTGGCTTGTAGAACTCACCCTTAACCTGCTCAGACTCTGCAAGGAATCCTTCAAGCTTACCAAGGTTAACGTGGATATTGCTGCCAGAGAAACGTGTAACAACACCTGTAACAACCTTGTGCTGAAGCTCATAATACTCCTCATAAAGAACCTTGCGCTCTTCCTCGCGAATTTTCTGTGTGATAGTATTCTTAGCTGCAGTAGCTGCGATACGACCAAAGTCCTTAGACTTAACTTCAATCTTAACAACATCGCCAACCTGAAGCTTGCCATCAATGTTGTGGGCATCAGTAAGAGAAATCTCTTCAACTGAATCAGCCACCTCATCAACAACTGTCTTAGAAAGATATACATGATACTCACCAGTTGCCTTATCAATCTCAACTGATGCATTATCAGCTTTACCATAATTGTTCTTACATGCAATGAGAAGAGAATTTTCGATTGTCTCAATTAAGACTTCCATGCTAATGTTTTTCTCTTTTGCAAGATCTGTAAGAGCATCCCAAAAATCATTTGTATTTGCCATAATTCCTCCTTATATACAAAAGTGTATTAAAAATCTATTGATAATTTAATCTGTGCCACGTCTGATCTGTTGAATATTTCAACACCATCTTCGAACTCGATAGTGAATGTATCCTTATCGAACGCTTTTAAAGTGCCTGTAAACTCCTTGGCACCATTAATTGGCTTATATGTTTTGATATCAACATCCAAACCAATGGATTTTTCAAAATGTTTATCTTTTTTAAGAACTCGACCAAGTCCTGGTGAGCTAACCTCGAAGATGTAGCCTTCATCGCCGCCAATCTGTGGCTCCGCATCAAGAAGTTCATTCATCTTTCGACTAACTTCTACGCAATCATCAATTGTAATTCCGCCCTCTTTATCAATATAGGCTCTAAGATAATAATCCGCGCCCTCTTTAACGTACTCAACGTCATAGAGCTCAAAGCCTAACTCATCAAGAATAGGAATAATCAATTCTTCTGTGCGCTTTTCGTAATCGGCATGTTTTGCCATATTATCCTCCTTTGCAGTATTCAGTTGTAATTGTTGTAGGACCAGCTAAACCAAGTCCTCCATTGAAAGAGCATAAATAAAGAGAGAGCTTTTGCTCTCTCCTAAGTCGTTCTCTTCAATAACATGTATCATTATAGCAGAAATGTTGAAAAATGCAAGGATTTCCGGAGATTTAGGTAAAATAAAAAGCACCAGAAAAATCTGATGCTTAATCGCAGTTCCTAGCGGAATCGAACCGCTGTTTTCGCCGTGAGAGGGCGACGTCTTAACCGCTTGACCAAGGAACCATATAGCCTGTCGCGCTTGCGACTTGATTATATTACTATGTGGTTCACTATAAGTCAAGGGGATTTTTATTTTTTACATGATTTTACAACGATTTGTGCCAACATGCATCATTTCTGTACCAATATCTAATGAATCATCAGTACTATAATAACCCATTCTATCAATAGGCTTACTAGTATCTTTTAGTATATTATTTTCCTTTTGTGACTCATAATCAGTCATAGTAAATGTAGTCACGCCTATATCTGCATTTCTATTATTTTTATTCGTATTATCAAAAATATTAGTTCCTTTTTTATATTCTGTTTGAAATACATTCTTGGGCCCATTTAATTCATTAATTTGATCTGAATAATTTAAAAAGACTTCTTTTGAGCCTACAGTGCTTGCAGTTGAATCTGTGCTATAACCAAAACTACTACAATCACTATCATAACCTCTATCAGAATCACTAGGGTCTCCACTTTGATTGCTAATACTACTAATAGAATCTCTATATACCGAATTACTATTATTAGATACTAAAGATTGATTATTTTGAAAGCTATTATGTTCAGGATTACTAATGGAATTATTACCCACATATACTTCTGATTCAAAATTATTGTTATTATAATTATCCATACCATTAATCTCCTTAATATATTTCGTTCTCATTTATATATCAAAAAAAAATTTGTCTTTTTTCCATTTTCTAAATATTTTTAAAAAAAGACAGCCTCAAAAAAAGAAGCTGCCTTAAAAGTACAAAATATTTAATTAATCATCATATCCATTAGGATTGTTCTTCTGCCATCTCCAAGAATCTGCGCACATTTCCTTGATGCCGTATTCTGCAACCCAACCAAGCTCATCCTTAGCTTTTGTAGCATCTGAATAACATGTAGCAATGTCGCCTGCTCTACGTGGCTTGATAGAATAAGGAATCTTGATATCATTAGCTTCCTCGAAATTCTTTACAATATCAAGAACTGAATAACCTACGCCTGTACCAAGATTGTAAATACTAAGTCCAGAGTTGTCAGCTATCTTCTTAAGTGCCTTAACATGGCCCTTTGCAAGATCAACTACATGAATGTAATCGCGTACACCTGTGCCATCTGGAGTATCATAATCATTTCCAAATACACCAAGCTCTGGAAGCTTTCCAACTGCAACCTGTGTAATGTAAGGCATAAGGTTGTTTGGAATTCCGTTTGGATTCTCTCCCATTGTTCCTGAAGGATGTGCTCCAATTGGATTGAAGTAACGAAGTAATACAACATTCCATTCTTTATCTGCCTTTTGGATGTCAGAAAGAATCTGCTCAAGCATAGACTTGGTCCATCCATAAGGGTTAGTGCACTGTCCCTTTGGACAATTCTCTGTAATAGGAATCTCTGCTGGATCTCCATAAACTGTTGCTGAAGAAGAGAAAATAATATTCTTGCAGCCGTTGTTTCTCATTACATCTACAAGTGTAAGTGTACCTGCAATGTTATTCTCATAATATTCCCAAGGCTTTTCAACCGATTCACCAACAGCCTTAAGGCCTGCAAAATGAATACATGAATCAATCTTCTCCTTGTCAAACACTTCTTGAAGTGCATTTCTATCAAGTATATCGCCCTTATAAAATTTAACTGGCTTACCAGTAATAGCTTCTACTCTCTCAAGTGACTTCTCCGATGAGTTGCAAAGATTATCAAATACAACAACATCATAACCAGCCTGCTGAAGCTCAACACATGTGTGACTGCCGATGAAGCCAGCACCACCCGTAACTAAAATTGCCATAATATTTGTCCTCCTTAGTAGTTAAACTACAACACATAGCATACCAAATATGTATTTATTAAGCAAAGCAGTTTTTTATGAAAATAAAATATTGAAGAATATAGATAACTATTTTCATATATTTAAATTGAAAAATTTTCTTAGGGCGAAAAAATTATAAAATTTTTTTGAATTATAAATGAGTAAGATAAATAGATTTACAACAAAAGGAGGTAACAAAATGATTTACGATAATATTAACAACACAAATACCGTTTCTACTGAAAATGAAATATATTTATCTATTATTAGGAACAAATGGAATGGCCTAAAAAATAAGATTTCAAACGAATATCAAAGATTAAATTTTAAGGATACAACCTATTGTTTATATTTAGCCAACTTGATTAACAAAATTAAAATCGAGGAAAAAACTAATGATTATATATATAAAAACTTTTTTCCTGATGAGAAACACCTCCCCCTTAATGAAATAAATAGACTTTTTAATCTATTAAAAAAACATGAAAACGAATTCTTTGTAACAAAAAATACTGAATTAAATTGTAATGAAGAACAAAAAGAAATTTATTACCATAGTATGATGGATGAAAATATAAAAATGTTAGAAAAAGCATTACCATTGTACAAAACATATTTAAATAGATTAGAAGAAGAACTTAAGCATTCAAATAAATTTATTAACTTAAATAATATAGTTGAAAAAAAATTTAAAGTTCCAAGGAATAACGCACTAAAAAGTATTTATAAGATAAATAAAGAAATCCCAAATACAATCAAATTATTAAATAATGAATTAGATCTTTTGCCCGATTATATATGGAATTTAAAATTTTCTAACGAGCATAAAGATACATATAATGTATGGAAAAATTTTGGTCCAACACTCAATGAAGAATCTGCACAACTTATATTACTATCAGCTGAAATGGATCACCTTAACAATATATCTAAAACTATTGACACTTATATGAGACCAATAGAATTAAATGCTAAAACAATTATAAATAATAGAAATAATATCGTTATAGAAAAAAAGACTGAACCCTATGAGCCATCTAAATTATCAATAAACACAGTATATAAAGACGAAGTCAATCCAACAATCGCCACTATTACAAGGGAAGAAATGGCAAGCTTAACTGCAGATTTTAACGGACAACATCATACTAGAATGTAGTTTTAATAGAAAAATTAACGGGAAGACGCAGCCATTATAAATCGCTTCGCGATAGGGCTGCGTCGTGGCAAACAAAAAACAGCCGGATTGATAAATCAATCCAGCTGTTTTTAATTTGCTTCTTAAGCAGCAACTTTAGACTTTGCAACTTCTACAAGCTTTGCAAAACCTTCTGCATCGTTAACAGCGAGCTCAGCGAGCATCTTTCTGTTCATCTCAACACCTGCAAGCTTAAGACCGTACATGAACTTAGAATATGAAAGTCCATTGATACGAGCTGCAGCATTGATACGAGCGATCCAAAGCTGTCTGAACTGTCTCTTTCTCTGCTTTCTACCAGCGTAAGCTGATGTAAGGGCACGCATAACTGACTGCTTTGCAACACGATACTGCTTGCTTCTAGCGCCTCTGTAACCCTTTGCTAACTTTAATGTTCTATTATGTTTTTTCTTAGCGTTTAATCCGCCTTTAACTCTTGCCATTTTAAATTCCTCCTAACCAAATTTATAACTGGACATCCTATATCTTAGAGATATGGAAGTACTTTCTTCATGTTCTTTACGTTTGTTGAATCAACAATTGCAGACTGACGAAGATTTCTCTTTCTCTTTGTAGTCTTCTTGGTTAAGATGTGGCTCTTATATGCCTTATTTCTCTTAAGCTTTCCTGTTCCTGTTACTTTAAAGCGCTTTGCAGCTGCTTTTCTTGTCTTCATCTTTGGCATGATAAATTTCCTCCTGTATTACGATTTCTTTTCTGTAAGCACCAGGCTCATACTACGGCCTTCAATCTTAGGTGCCTTTTCCACTACTGCAACCTCAGCAAGTGCCTCAGCAAAATCATCAAGAATGTGCTTAGAAGACTGCATGTGTGCCATCTCACGACCGCGGAAACGAAGTGTAACCTTAACCTTGTCGCCCTTTGAGATGAACTTCTTAGCTGCGTTTATCTTAGTGTTCATATCATTAGCGTCGATGTTTGGAGACATACGAATCTCTTTAACCTCGACAACGTGTTGTTTCTTTTTAGCTTCCTTTTCCTTGCGCGCCTGCTCATAACGGAACTTACCGTAATCTACAATTTTGCACACTGGTGGATTCGCCTTTGGTGAAATCTTAACGAGATCTAAGCCCTCGTCATCTGCAAGTTTCTGTGCTTCTCGTGCTGACATAATGCCAAGCTGTTCCCCATCTGAGCCAATTACGCGAACTTCCTTATCGCGGATCTGCTCATTAATCATTAAATCGCTAATGGTACTACCTCCAAATAAATAAAAAAAATAGTGGATACAGAATATCCACCATAAATCATCACAAAACAAGTTTGTGTGAAGTATAAGACCCGAGTCACAGTAAATCATACGTGCTAAGGTGAGAGTGGATACTCTACTTTGTTTTCACAACATTGATAATTTATCACATAAATAAACTATCGTCAACAGTTTTTAAAAATTAATTAAGAATAAATTTCTCTATTACTTCCGCTACTGCACCCTGATTGTTATCAAGTGTAGTAATGTAATTTGCCTGCTCTTTAAGCTCCTTGCGACCATTTACAACGGCACATCCCACACCGGCCATTGTCACCATACTAATGTCATTGCGCTCATCGCCACAAGCAACTGTGTTAGAATGTGGTACGCTAAGATAATCTGCCAATTTAAGGAGTCCATGGCCCTTGCTGGAATCCTTTGGTACATATTCAAGGAAAGCTACATTTGAAAACATGCTATTAAAATACTTATTAGTTTGTTCTAAATGGGCATCTTCAAAATCATGCAATGCCTTATGGTCATCAAAGTTTACTGCCATAATCTTTACTAAATTGCGTCCTATAAGCTCTTCAGCACTTTTAATTACGTTGACCTCTTCCTGGGCTACGCGTCTATAGCCCTCAACATTGCTATCCTCGCCAAAGCAATATATTGCGCCTTCCTCAAATGCGATTGCACATAGGCCTGCATCCTTAATCCAGTTTAAAAGCTCAATCGCGGCATCATTGTCAAGATATGAGCCAAACAATGACTTCTTTTCAAATGCATCATATCCATTAGAACCCTGAAAGCTAAGAAAATATACATTCTTACGAGAAAAAACTGGATATGGGCTAAGAAGCTTTGCTATTACATGTGAAGGACGACCTGTGTCAATAGCAAGTACATGTCCTTCATCTAACATTTTGTTTAAAGCGTCAACGTTCTTTTCGCAGACTGACTTGTCATCTGCAAATAGTGTGTCATCCAAGTCCACAGCAAGTATCTTTGTATTACTCATCTAAAACCTCATTTGCAAGCCTTGGGATAAATGTCCTTTTCTTAAGGAAATCTATCTGTGGCTCATTATTTCTTTTAGCCTCTTTGCAGAAGGTATCTTGTGCTCCTACAGGCTTCTTTCCTCTTTGAGGTTTAACTTTAACATAATTTCCATCATCTGTCATCATGTAAGCTTTGAGAGTGTCAGAAAGCTGCACATCTAAAATGTGCTTGACCTTTGCCTTGAGAACTTCATCCTCCACAGGAAACATTATCTCTACTCTTCTGTCCAGATTACGTGGCATCCAGTCGGCCGAGCCCATGAAAATATCCTCGCTTCCGCTGTTGTAAAAGTAAAAAATTCTAGCATGCTCTAGGAAGGTACCTACTATAGAAGAAACCTGGATATTTTCAGAAACTCCAGCAATTCCCGTTCTAAGGCAGCAGATTCCTCTGATAATCAAATGAACCTTAACCCCAGCATTGCTGGCTTCGTAAAGCTTTTCGATTATTTCTTTATCACAGAGAGAATTCATCTTAGCCACAATAATAGCTTCCTTGCCAGCTTTTGCATGACTAATCTCTCTATTAATTAATGTCATAAAAGTATTTCTAAGCCAAAGCGGAGCAACAACAAGCTTGTTCCAAGAGGCAGGCTCAGAATATCCTGAAAGCATATTAAATACAGCAGTTGCATCCTCGCCATATGACTCCTGACAGGTCAACATACCGCAATCCGTGTAAAGCTTGGCTGTTGAATCGTTGTAATTACCGGTACCCAGATGGACGTACCTTCTTATGCCGTCCTCCTCTCTGCGCACCACAAGGGCTATTTTGCAGTGAGTCTTTAGGCCAACCAGTCCATAGATAACATGGCAGCCTGCCTTCTCAAGCTTCTTGGCCCAGATAATATTGTTCTCCTCATCAAATCGTGCCTTAAGCTCCACAAGTACAGTAACCTGCTTACCGTTTTCTGCAGCATGGGCAAGGCTAGCTATAATTGGTGAATTACCGCTGACACGATACAGGGTCTGCTTGATTGCAAGCACCTGTGGGTCAAAGGCCGCCTGGGCAATAAAATCAACAACAGGATCAAAGCTTTCATAAGGATGATGAAGTAAGATGTCACCCTTTTTTATTGCCTCAAAAACATTATCACCTGGCTTGAGCCTTGGATTGTCCTGTGGCTTAAATCCTGGAAGCCGCAAATCGCTATGACCTTCAATGCCATAAAGCTTCATCAAATATGTTAAATCGATAGGTCCCTTGATTTTGTAAATATCTATCTCATTTACACCGAGATTCTTCTTTAAAATAGATAAAAGTCTCTTGTTAATTGTAGACTCTACCTCAAGTCGAATTACCTCGCCCCACTGTCTTGACTTAATCTGCTTTTCTATTTCAAGCAGCAAATCAGCCGCCCCTTCCTCGTCGATGGAAAAGTCAGCATTACGCATTATTCTGTATGGAGAGGCTGCCACAACGTTGTAATTTAAAAACAGCTTGTCCATATTTCTCTCGATGACCTGCTCAAGCAAAATAAAGCAGTCACGGCCCTCCTCATCAGAAGGAAGTGATATAAATCTTGGCAACACAGAAGGCACCTGCACAGTTGCAAACTCAACGTCCTCACTTTCTGTGCCTGCCACAGTGGTATTCTTTTTCTTTTCGATTAATGCAGCTATATTAAGTGATTTATTGCGAATAAGCGGAAATGGTCTTGATGCATCAAAGGCCATTGGAGTAAGCACAGGATATACCTGCTTCATAAAAAATGAATCGAGATACTTTAACTGTTCTGGATTTAAATCCTCATGCCTGTCATAAACAATAATTCCCTTTTCCTTTAAAAGAGGTGTCAGAGAACGGTTGAAGGTATTATATTGAAAATCAACAAGCTCCCTTGTCTTTTCATTAATGGAAATCAACTGCTCTGTAGGTGTCATCCCTGCAATGTCAGGCTTGGTGTAGCCTGCATGTTCCATGTCCTTTAGGGAAGCAACTCTGACCATAAAAAACTCATCAAGATTGGATGATGTAATGCTGACAAATTTAAGGCGCTCTAATATAGGCAACGATTTGTTGGTTGCCTCATTCAAAACTCTAAGCTCGAACTTTAACCAGCTTAGCTCTCTGTTATCGTAGTACTTAGGATCTGAAATATTGATACGTGCCATATTACCTCCTAAAATCTAACGTTTTCTCTAAGAACTGGTTTGATTGAGAAAATCTCCTCAAAGAAGTCAGCGTTCTTTTTAAATAATCCCTTCTCTAATGCTAAGGATGAATTGGCCTCGATGTTGATCACCAACTCCTTGTCCTTCACCTTGATTGATACGTTTTTAATCTTTTGCTTGTGGGAGCGGTCCAAAGCATTTGCAACCTTTAGAATTGCAAGAAGCTTTAAAATAGTAAGGTACTCCTCCTGAGTAAACTTGTCTGATAAATTCTCATATGGCTCCACAGGAATACGGTTAAACTCAACCGTTGTTGCAATAAGCTCACGCTCCTTGTGGCTAAGTCCCAAAATCTCAGATGACATAATAATAGTATATGAGCACATGGAAGCCTCTGAGAGAGATATATATTTTCCACAATCATGCAAAATAGCAATGCACTGCATCAAAACTCTTTGACGCTTGCCTAAACCATGGTACTTTTTCATGGCATCAAAAATTTCACCTGAAAGACGATACAAAGCCTTCAAATGTGGTTGATAACTATCATACCTTTTGGCGATTGACCAGGCCGCTGTAATAATGTCATTATCAAAATCATGGGTTGAGCTCAACCACTTCTTTTGATAGCAATGGCTATAGGTCATACCTTCACATACAGATACACCTGGTGCATAGACTATCTCCGGCATAAAGGTCTCAGCCAGGGTTTTGTAAAGCATAACCAGCGGCTCAATTATATTTTCATTATCTAAATAAAGCTCATTTTCAATCTCAAAATCCTTGATATATTGCTTGTTCAGCTTATTTAAAAACTCCAGATAATCCTTGGTCTTAATTTTTTTAGAAGAAAAATTGGTAACTCTTTCTGCAATGGTACTTACCTGAACACCAAGTAAAATCATGTACTTTGGCTGAATATCCCTGAGAAACATTGTCTTAAAAAGCTCAAGCTCCTTGTACATCATCTCGTAGATTTGCTCTAAGGTGCTTCCTGCTGTGGCACCAAGCTTTTTCAAGCTCTCACTTACAGAAACTGTTCCCAAAGAAAGATGTTGAGTTGTAATTATTTTTCCTTTTGAAAATAGTGTGATTTGCAGAGAAACGCCGCCAATGTCCACAAGAACTGCCGACTCTTTGATTAAATCATCGAACTCCTTTGTGGAACTGACAGCCTGATAGCCCAAAAATCTCTGCTCAGAATTTGAAAGAACTTCAATAGAAAATCCCGTGTGCATCTTGATTTGCTCAAGCACAACAAGGGCGTTATTAGCCTGCTTTATATTAGGTCCAGCAACAACCGAGTAAGCATCAACCTTGTAGCCTTCGATGGTGCGTTTCATATCAAGCAAAATATGGCACAGCTTGTCTACTGTCTCCGGCATAATACGGCCCTCACCAAGAATATCCTTGATGATGTCCGACTGTATCTTGATGGTATCTATTGTCTTGATACCCTTTTGCTTATTGATTTCAAATACCTTCATTGTGGTCTCGTAAGACCCGATATAAATGCTTGCAAATAATTTCATATACCCCACCCAAATATAATTAAAATCAATTAATCACAATGACTACTTACAAAATAGCAACGGCTATTCGGTCTATATAATTAGTAGTTACCTAAAATACGAAGGTTAACGCACTCCTCCTCAAGCCCGATAAGGGCGTTACGAACTGCCTCGTCATTAAGGTTGCCATCAATATCAATAAAGAATCTGTACTGCCAATTAACACCTTTAATTGGACGAGACTCTATTCTATTCATGTTGATGCCGTTAAACATAAGGTTAGAAAGCACGCGATAAAGACTACCTGGCTCATGAGGAATCTCAAGGCAAAGACTGATGCTCTTGGCATTGGTCTTGTAGCTCTTTTCATTGGAAACAATGATAAATCTTGTCTCGTTGTTTTTGTTGTCCTGAATATCCTCCTCCAGGATTTCCAAATCATAAAGCACTGCATTGTACTTGCTTCCTATAGCAGCCTGAGTGATATCCCTATCATCGCGAATCTTTTGAGCGCTGACAGCAGTATTATGTAAATTCTTAACATCCCAATCCATGTGTTGAGTGCGAATATACTCATCACACTGAGCAATTGCCTTTGGATGAGAATAAACAGTCTTGATATCTGAAATCTTTGCTCCCTTAACACCAAGCAAAGCATGATTAACCTTTAAAATCTGCTCCCCAATAATTGCAACATTGTACTCAGAAAGCAAATCAAAATTCTCCTCGATAGAACCAGCAAGGCTGTTTTCAATTGGAAGAACAGCATAGTCTGCCTGGCCATTTGTAATGGCATCCATGGCATCACGCCAAGTATCTACGTGAAAACTATCCTTCATGTTGTCCTTGAAAAACTCTATCATTGCAAGCTGAGAATATGCCCCCTCAACTCCCTGAAAACAAACAGTAGCCTGAGAAAAGTCAAAGTCCTGAACTTCCTTAAATCCCATACTAAAGTCTGCACCGTTTTCTCTAAGAATAGCAAACTGCTTTTTACGACTAATTGACATTATCTGTGCGTAAAGCTCTTTGACTGCCTGTTGATTAAACTTGCTATCTACAAAAGAAGAAAGTGTGCTAAGCTTCTCATCCTCTCTTGCCTTGTCGTATACCTTTTTGCCTGTTGAAATCTTGTACTCTGCAACCTGGCATGCCAGCTCCATTCGGCGCATAAACAGGTCTAAAATCTCCTTATCAACTGAGTCAATCTCTACTCTAATGTCTGCTAAATCTCTCATGTCTCTCCTTATTGTTCTTCAACTGATTCTATTGGTGGATCAAAAATGCTAACATTAGTTGATCCGATTTTGCTATGGAAGGTACGTCCAGAAAAGAAATCTGCAAAATATACATACTGACTTGTAACATTAATGTTGTTAAACTGGCCTTCCTTCAATAAAATTTCAGATCCAGATGACAAATCTACTCTATACAAGCCATCTGGATTGCCTTTGATTGTCTGATAGTATAAATAGTTGCCAGCCACATTATAGTCTGACGTACCATAAGATGTGATTGCTGTCTTCTCATCACTACCTAGAGGTGATTTGTATACTCTATTATTTTCATCCAAATTCATATAGTAAACTTCGCTGCCAACAACTGTAGGCATCCACAAATTTTGCGAAGAAATAAACTTGGAATCTTTGCTGTGAATATTTAAGTTGTGAAGATTGTGGTCATTTTCCACACCAGAATAGTATAGCTTTTCGCCAACCAAACATCTAGGGTCAATTTGTGTGTTGTTAATCTGCTGACGCTCCTTGCCATCAATCTTTACTGAGTAAAGCGATGTGGCCTCCTCAGGATCATAGTGGAAATAAACTATTGTGTTGCCGCCTAAGGCACAGGCATTGCAAATTGCATCATCGAGGATAAGGACTTTGCCATTTCTAAGAGACATACGGCACAAGCTATCAGTATTTACGTTAAGAAATCCAAGCTGTGAGTTGTCCCTATACTTTTCCCCGTTTCTACTGTAGTAAAGATAATGGTCATCTGCATTTAAATAATAAACAGAATCATTTGCAATGTATTCAATATCAGACTCGTCAGGATTCATTTTATAAAGACGGTCCGAATCGTTTGGATTGGCAAAATATACCACCCCATTTTTTTCGCAAAACAGGCCCTTACCATAAAGATTGCTTATGGTATTGCCGTTGACCTCCCCCTCATTATAGAAGGTAACTGTGTTTATGTATTTGTAGTAGGCTAATCCCCCGATGCCTCCCAAAACAATAATGATAATTAAAATTCTGGCAAATACTTTCATAAACGCCCCTCCCTACATTGGTACCTTAAGTAAAATCAAAAAGTGATAGCTGATTTGACTGTGGCAAACCAGATACAATACCAAGCTCTACCATCTTGTCAATGATAGTCTGAGAAACCTTGCCTCTATCCTTAATGTCATCTAAGGAAAGGAACTTGCTTTGAGATGCCGCAATAGCTAACTGCTCTGCCGCCTTGTCGCCCATTCCTGAAATAACATTAAATGGAGGAAGAAGCTTCCCATCTACTATTTTAAAGTATCTTGCGTCAGATTGGTATAGGTCCATAGGTAAAAATTCAAATCCACGGGCATACATTTCCTGTACAAGACGAAGGGCTATAAGAGCATCCTTGTCTGTGGCAGATGGATTGTCCATAGCTTTGATATTCTTAATCTCTTGCTCACACTTTGACTTGCCTTGGCAACATTTCTCATAATCAAATCCGCCGGCTCTGATTGAGAAAAAGGCTGCATAATAAGCGAGTGGGTAGTTAATCTTGCAGTAAGCCACACGCCAAGCCATCATAACATAGGCAGCTGCGTGGGCCTTAGGGAACATGTACTTAATCTTCTCACAAGAACCAATGTACCAGTCAGGAACACCATGCTCTTGCATGTGCTGCTTGTAGGTTGGCCACTCATCACACTTACCTTTGGCAACGATACCTTTACGAACACGCTCCATAATTGTAAATGACTCAGCTGGATCAAGGCCCATGTGAATCAGATAAACCATGATATCATCACGAGTACAAATAGCCTCTGTGATTGTAGCCACACCATTTAAAATCAAATCCTGTGCGTTTCCAAGCCATACATCAGTACCGTGAGCAAGACCAGCTATACGAACAAGGTCAGTAAAATACTGAGGCTTTGCCTCAACTAGCATCTGCATGGCAAAATCAGTACCAAACTCAGGTATTCCTAAAGTTCCAAGAGGTGTGCCCATAATGTCCTCAGGCTTGATACCTAGTGCATCTGTACTTTGGAAAAGTGACATAACCTTCTTGTCATCAAAAGGAATCTCTGTAGCGTTGATGCCTGTTAAATCCTCAAGCCTCTTAATCATTGTAGGGTCAAGATGTCCTAAAATATCTAGCTTAAGAAGGTTGGCATCAATCTTATGATAATCAAAGTGGGTTGTAATAATGTCTGTATCCTTATTAGCAGGATGCTGAACAGGTGTAAATGAATAAATGTCCTCACCGTTTGGAAGAACTACAACACCTCCTGGATGCTGACCAGTTGTCGATTTGACACCTTCTACGCCCTTTGCAAGTCTAGCATATTCTGAGCGGCGCTTTCTTGTATCTCTATTTGCAAAATACTTAAATACATAAGTCTCGGCGTTTTTATCTGCAAGAGTGGAAACTGTTCCAGCCTTGAATGTCTGTCCCTCACCGAAAATAACCTCGGTATATTTGTGAGCCTTGGATTGATATTCATTTGAAAAGTTAAGATCGATATCAGGCTCCTTATCACCCTTAAATCCAAGGAATGTCTCAAATGGAATATCAAAACCATCTTTAACTAGAGGCTTGCCACATTTTGGGCATATCTTGTCCGGCATATCCACTCCAGAAAGCCCCTGATTGACTATCTCCATAACCTCAGGACCATCGAAATCTACATAGAAGCAGTTTGGACATCTGTAATGAGGAGGAAGTGGATTAACCTCAGTAATACCAGCCATAGTCGCCGCAAAGGAAGATCCTACGGAACCACGGGAACCTACAAGATAACCGTCCTCGTTAGACTTCCAAACCAACTTTTGGGCAATGATATACATAACTGAATAACCATTACCGATGATTGAATTAAGCTCTCTCTCAAGTCGCTCCGCCACTATCTGTGGAAGCTCTGGGCCATAAACCTCATGGGCCTTTGTTTCGCATATACGACGTAAATCTTCCTCTGAATTCTCAATTACAGGAGGACATTTATCCGGACGAACCGGATGAATATACTCGCACATGTCTGCAATCATGTTGGTATTTTCTACTACAACTTCATGTGCCTTGGCAAGACCAAGGTAAGCAAACTCCTCTAACATTTCATCAGTAGAATGCAAGAAAAGTGGTGCTTGCTGATCTGCATCATCAAAACCTTTGTTGGCCATGATGATTCGACGATATACTTCGTCCTCAGGATCAAGGAAATGCACGTCACAGGTTGCAACAACAGGCTTGTTAAGCTCTGCTCCCAAATCAACAATCTGCTTGTTTATCCTCTGCAAATCCTTGATAGAATTAATATTCTCGTACTTAGGTCTATCTGACCTAACCATAAACTCATTGTTTCCAACAGGTTGAATCTCAAGATAATCATAGAACTTGGCAATTCGCGTAATTTCCGACTCATCCTTGTCGTCAATTATGGCATCGTAAAGCTCACCTGCCTCACAAGCACTACCAATAATAAGTCCTTCTCGGCATTCCTGAAGTAAAGTCTTAGGAACTCTAGGATATCTAGAGTAATAATCTAAATGAGACTCTGAAACAAGCCTGTATAGATTGATACGTCCCAAATCATTTTTAGCCAGTACAATACAGTGGTTGGCACGCATCTTTTTAATCTGCTCTTTGCCTGGCTTTGCCTTTTCGTTTAATTGAGTGAGAGTTTCGATACCCTCTTTTTTAAGCTTTTCGATAAATTTTTCAAAAATCTTTGCTGTAACTTCAGCATCAGCAACTGCTCTATGATGATGCTCATTAACTACATTTTCAGCCTTACATACAGCATCAAGATTAAATCTAGCCATATTAGGATGTAAATATCTGGCCACCTCTATGGTATCTACATGGGTATAGTCATAAATCAATCCAAGCTGCTTGCAGTTGTACTTGATAAAGCTAGTGTCAAAGCCAGCATTGTGGGCAACCAAAACAGAACCCTTACAAAACTCCATGAACCTAGGAAGTATAACATCTATTGTTGGTGCATCAACAACCATGTCGTCACGAATGTCCGTAAGTTCGGTTATACGATATGGAATAGGTACCTGAGGATTGATAAACTCTGAGAATCTATCAACCACCTCACCGTTAACTATCTTTACAGCACCTATTTCGATAATTTTGCAAGACTTTGGATTAAAACCAGTGGTTTCAATATCAAATACTACATATTCATCATCAAGAGATTGCCCCTTGTCATCTGTAACAGCAAGCTTGGTATCATCAACAAGATAGATTTCACAACCATATATGACCTTGAAATCTCCTAAATCACGCATGTGGTCTGCATCACAAAACGCCTGAACAACACCGTGGTCAGTAATTGCAAGGGCCTTGTGTCCCCACTCCTTTGCTCGTGAAATGATAGTTGTAATTTCTGAGACACCATCAAACTCCGACATCTTGGTATGGCAATGAAGCTCAACTCGCTTATCAACAGCAGTATCCTGTCTTGTAACTCTAAAGTCCCTAATCTTTTGAATGGAGTTGATTCGACCAATAGTAAGCTCCTTTGAATACATATCCTCATCAAGCTTACCTGAAACCTTGTAAAAACAACCATTGCTGAGAGCCTTTTCAAGCTCCCTACCCTGGTCAGCATCTGAAAAGAAAAATTTAAGAGTTATGGAATCCGTAAAGTCGGTAATAATAGCCGTACCAAAGTATCCGCCCTTTTTAGTCTCTCTAAACTCAAGGTCAGACAGCTGTCCACGAACTACAATTGGTCCAAGTAATTCTCCAGAAATCTCTTCCATGACAGTAGCATTTTCAAGAATCTCGTTACCATAAATTACGTCAGGATCATCAGACTTAGTAAGTGGACGAATGTATTTCTTCTCAGGCTCTTGAACCGTATCCTTATCTTTAGACTTTGATGTCTTTGAATCCTGCTTCTTATCAGGCTTCTCCTCTGAAGCCGCAATAGTTGCCGTTCTTGCATTAATAGCAGCAATACGGTTTTCTATCTCAATCTTGGCATTTTCAAGGTACTTGCTCTTTACAGGCTCCTTGTAATCAAAATCAATTGATATGTTAAGATGGCATCTATGACACAAAATCGAAGCAAGCATATCATAAAGCTCATGCTCCTTCTCACGGCCAATGACAGTATCCTCAATAGTAACCTTAAGGTTGCCCTCTTCTGTAATGTCTAAATCAGCTTTTTTATATATGTTAAAAAGAAGAGCACTTTTGTTTTCTAACTCTTCTAATATGCTGTCGTTATATGAAGTTAATAAATTGGAAGGAGTATACTGACTTGATAAATCAAAATCCTCAAGTATACGAATTGTAACTCCATTGTTTGGAAAGAATTGCTTTTTGATAGACTTTTCCAAATGCCAGATACGGCGCTTTGGAATAAGGGTATTGAAAGTAACGTATATACGAATATCATCTTTTGAGCGACCTGTACTAACCTTGGTAACTGTAGCGTCACTAAGGGCTGAAGCTAAGTCCTTCTCAGTATTCATATTAGGGAAAACTTCAAAAAATCCCATTTGGTCCATAAACAAATTCTCCAGAACTTTAGTCCGCTGGTTACGGATACAAGCCTTAGTATTTCTCCACTCATCTAACATGATTCGCTTGAGAAATCTAAGAGCTTGTCTCCTACCAGCTCGTTTAAGTTTTATAAGCATTTTAATAATTTACTTATAAACAAATTTTATTTTTCTCAGTCGGCATTGGCAAGGTCAGCAATTTTACTCAGTTAATATTAGCGTGGCCAGTTTGCAAGCTCGTCTCTAAGAGCATCTAGCAATTGGTCTTCTGGAAGCTTACGTACTATCTCCCCATGTTTAATGAGTAGACCTTCGCCAACTCCTCCAGCGACACCTATATCTGCTTCCTTAGCCTCACCCGGGCCATTAACAACGCAGCCCATTACAGCCACCTTGATATTTAAGTCTTCAAATTCTTGAACCATGGCCTCAACCTTGTTGGCAAGACCAATTAGATCTATCTGTGTACGTCCACAGGTTGGGCAAGATACAACTTCTATACCGCCTTTACGAAGTCCAAGTGTTCGCAAAATAAGCTTGGCAGATTTAATTTCCTCGATAGGCGCCCCAGTAAGTGAAACTCTTATGGTATCCCCAATGCCCTGAGAAAGAATAAGGGAAAGACCACAAGCACTCTTGATATTGCCAGCAGTAAGTGTACCTGCCTCAGTAATACCAACATGAAGTGGGTAATTTGTCTTGTCAGCAATAAGTTCATGAGCCTTGACACACATCATAACATCCGATGACTTGATGCTTATAACAAGGTTGTCATAGCCAAGATTTTCAATAATGGAAACCTTATCAAGAGCTGACTCTACTAGACCTTCAGCTGTAACACCACCATATTTTTCAACAAGCTCCTTTTCAAGGGAACCAGAATTAACACCAACTCTAATAGGAATATTCTTAGCCTTTGCAGCCTCAACAACAGCCTTTATTCTGTCTATGCTACCAATGTTGCCTGGATTAATACGAATCTTATCAGCACCATTTTCAATTGCTGCAATGGCAAGTCTATAATCAAAGTGAATATCTGCCACAAGTGGAATACTTATCTGCTTTTTAATCTCGGAAATAGCCTTGGCTGCATCCATATTAGGAACGGCAACACGAATAATATCACAGCCTGCAGCAGCAAGCTCGTTAATCTGCTGAACAGTTGATTCCACGTCCTGTGTCTTGGTATTACACATAGACTGAATCAAAATAGGGTTGCCACCGCCTATAACTCTATCGCCAATTTTAACTTCTTTTGTAATCATAAAAGACTCCTTAAAAACCGCTGTAATTACATAAGTTTGGTTATGTCATTGTACATAACAAATAGCATCAGCAGCATTAATAATCCAAAACCAACGAGATTGATACCGTTTTCAATCTCAGGTTTCATCTTTTTGCGTCTAACAGCTTCAATCAAATATATAAAGATACGACCGCCATCAAGCGCTGGTATTGGGAGTAAATTCATAACACCTAGGTTTGCTGATAAAAGCACCATGATAGAAAGCATGTTTACAGCAATAGACTTAATTCCATAAGAAGCCGACTGCTCATAAGTATCAGACACAGCTGCAACTACACCAACTGGACCAGAAACCTCTTGCATAGAAATCTGATTGGTTACAAGCATCTTAACGCCTTGTATTGCAACATAAATTTGCTCTTTAATCTCATAAACACCGTAGGCAAGAGTTGAAAATGGCCCCACCTTTTCCATAGTTCCACCACCCTTGATACCAAGCATATAGGCGTTTCTCTCCTCATCAAACTTAGGAGTAAAAGTCGTCTCGTACTTATCTCCCTCTCTAAGGTATTTGACTGTAACTGGCTTGCCCTTGTTGTTAAAGAAGTTGTAAATACTAACCTCATTGTAAAAATGTATATTGTAACCATTTAAGGCAACGATTGTATCTCCCGCCTCAAGGCCTGCCTCTTTGGCTGGATAACCGTCAATTACCTCGGAAATTACTGGCTTGTCTACACCAACGGCAGCCACTAAAATTACTGAAATAATATAAGCTAAGACAAAATTAAAGAAAGGACCAGCAAAAACTATTAAAAATCTCTGCCACAAAGGTTTTTTGTTAAACGCTCTATCACTGTCGCTTTCAGAATCTTCACCCTCCATCATACAAGCACCACCAAAAGGCAGTAACTTGATACAATACTTAGTCTCGCCTTTGCCCCAAGATAAAAGTGTAGGACCAAGGCCAAGAGTGAATTCGTTAACTTTCACATTGCACTTTTTGGCAACAAGAAAATGTCCAAGCTCATGAAATATAATTATAAAACTAAAAATCAAAATAGCTATGATTATTTTCATTAATTCCACCTGCTCTCAATATAATCATAAGTCATCTGTTCTGTTTCAAGCACCTGCTCAATAGTAGGATTTTGAATAAAGTCTACATTCATCATTGCCTCAGAAACAATCTCTGGAATCTCAAGAAACTTAATTTTATTCTTTAAGAATTTGGCAACTGCTCGCTCATTGGCTGCATTGTAGATTGTTGGCACGTTGCCGCCTGCATCCATTGCATCAAAAGCAAGAGCCAATCCATAGAATGTCTCTAAATCTGGCTTTTCAAAAGTAAGTGTACCAACCTTAAACAAATCTAAAGGCTCTGCATAAAGAGTCTTGCGATTTGGATAAAACAAAGCATATAAAATTGGAAGTCTCATGTCTGGAGTGCCCATTTGACCAATGATTGCTCCATCCATAAACTCAACTGCAGAATGAAGGATACTCTGTGGATGAACCACAACCTCAATCTGATTTAAATTAACACCAAATAGCCACTTGGCTTCCATAACTTCAAGGCCCTTGTTAATCATAGTTGCTGAATCGATAGTAATCTTGGCGCCCATAGACCAATTAGGATGCTTTAGGGCATCCTCAAGGGTAACATTCTCAAGCTCCTCATAAGTCTTTCCTCTAAAAGGACCACCTGAAGCTGTAAGAAGAATCTTGGAAATCTGGTTGTGTCTCTCACCATTAAGAGACTGAAAAATGGCACTATGCTCACTATCAACAGGGAGAATTGAAACTCCCTTTTCCTTTGCGAGAGGCATAATAATATGACCTGCAGTAACCAAAGTCTCCTTGTTGGCAAGAGCAATATTCTTACCAGCATTAATGGCTGCAATTGTTGGCTGAACACCAATCATACCTACAATGGCAGTTACAACTGTATCAGCCTCATCACAGGTAGCAACAGCCTTTAGACCATCCATTCCAAATAAAACTTGTATATTTAAATCCGCAATACGAGTCTTTAAATCCTTGGCTAAATCTTCAGTGCCAACTGATACAACAGAAGGACTGTATTTACGAATTTGTTTTTCAAATAAACCTAGGTTGGAACCACATGACATGGCTACAACCTGCAAATCTTCTGGATTTTGAGAAACAATGTCCAATGTCTGGGTTCCTATAGAACCTGTAGAACCTAAAATTGAAATCTTTTGTGACATTTGAATCATCTCCTAATAATTTATTACGAAAAATAGCTAGCTAAAAAATAAATAATTGGCGCTGTAATAATAATACTATCAAATCTATCTAAAACGCCACCATGACCTGGAATAAGCTTTCCATAGTCTTTTATTTCAAAGTTTCGCTTTATAGCTGATGCAGCCAAATCTCCAACCATAGAAATAAGAGCGCCAACAGCTGCAATGCAAATAAGTGGTAACATCTGTAAATCATTTACGTTGAAAACCTTAGATATAGCAAATACGTATAATGCTGTAAGCAAGCATGCTCCTACAACACCACCGACAGCTCCTTCAACTGACTTCTTTGGAGAAAGAATAGGCGACATCTTGTGTTTACCAAATAACACACCTACACAGTAAGCGCAGGTATCACATCCCCAAGAGCACAGGAAAATAAGCCATACAATAAATTGTCCCTTTGGAAGCATTCTTGTCTGATAGAGACATGAAAGCATAACACCTACATAGAACAAGCCAAAGAAAGTTGCCATAATCTGATGGCTGTGATACTTAGGGTATCCAAAAACAAATACAGCAAGAAGTAAAATCAAAAATGCAATTACAATAACCATCTTGTCCTGACAAAAATCTAAGCGTAAATCTAAGTAGTAGGTGATACAGGCTATATATCCAAGAATGCCTGGCAACTGCTTTTCCACTTTGAATATACGATAAAGCTCATACATGCCTATAAGTGATAACAAAAGCATCACTCCAAGAAGCAAATCACCTCCTGTAATAATAAACAAAAGAGCTAACGCTACAAGTACAATTCCGCTGATTAATCTGGTAACAAACATAATTCTTCCTTTCTAAATACCACCAAAACGACGATTTCTCTTGTCGTATTCCTCGATAGCCTTCTTTAACTCCTCAGGTGTGAAATCAGGCCATGGAACTGGTGTAAAGTAAAACTCTGCATAGGCTAACTGCCAAAGCAGGTAATTGGATAATCTTTGCTCTCCAGATGTGCGAATCATAAGGTCTGGATCTGGAATATCCTTTGTATCTAAATAACCAGAGAAAAGCTCTTCGTTAATATCATCTACGGAAAGCTTGTCTGATTTAATATCCGAAGCTAAATGTTTAATTGCTCTAGTCATCTCGTCACGACTGCCATAATTGATTGCAATAGTAAGTGTAAGACCTGTAAATTGTGAGGAATACTCTGTGAGCTCCTTTATGCTAGCCCTAAGCTTGTCATCAAGTTTAGATAAATCTCCAATAAATCTAACCTTAAGATTGTCCTTCTTGGCTGTCTTCATGCAAGTCTTGATGTACTCTCCTAAAAGCTTCATCAAAGCCTTAACCTCGTCAGCTGGTCTAGACCAATTCTCTGTAGAAAAGGCATACATGGTAACATATTTAACACCCATCTCATTGGCAGCTCGACAGATTGTCTCTACGTTTTTGGCACCAACAGTGTGACCATATGTCCTTGGCATGCCCTTGGCCTTTGCCCATCTTCCATTTCCATCAAGAATAATTGCAATATGTTCAGGTACGTTCATTACGCCTCCAAATAAATATCAAATAATGAAACAGGGCACTATTCGTGCCCCGTAAATAAAATCATTGTCTTATAATTATACTAGACTGTAAGTATTTCCTTTGTCTTTGCCTCAACAGCTTTGTCAACATCTGCGATGAATCTGTCAGTCATCTTCTGGCACTTATCTTCAAGATCCTTAATTTCATCTTCTGAAACGCCCTCATCCTTAGCATGCTTTTTGATTGCATCAATAGCATCTCTTCTGATGTTGCGGATAGCTACCTTAGCATCCTCGCCGTGCTTCTTAACGTCCTTTGCGATTTCCTTACGACGCTCCTCTGTGAGCTCTGGGAAAACAAGACGAACAAGCTTGCCATCATTAGTAGGATTGATTCCGATATCAGAAAGGTTAATAGCCTTTTCGATTTCTTTAACCAAAGAAGGCTCCCATGGCTGAATCTGAATTAATCTTGGCTCTGGAACTGAAATGTTAGCAACCTGCTGTAATGGAGTAGGTGCCCCATAGTAATCAACAGTAACCTTGTCAAGGATATGAGGATTAGCTCTACCTGCACGAATTGTTGTAAATTCGCTTTCAAGATTGTTGTAACTCTTTGTCATTTTCTCTTCGTAAACTGATAGTATATTGTCCATTAATCCTCCTTATACAGTAACCACTGTACCATTAAATTTTCCTGAAATAGCTTTTACTATTGAATTCTCCTCGTTTAAAGAGAATACATACATAGGCATCTTTTGCTCCATAGCAATAATTGACGCTGTAAGATCAACTACTTGAAGCTTCTTATCAAGCACTTCCTGAATGCTAATCTCGTCATAACGCTTGGCATCAGGATTCTTAGCTGGGTCGCTATCATATACGCCGTCGATAGACTTAGCAAGTAAGATAACGTCTGCCTCAATCTCAACAGCTCTAAGAACTGTAGCTGTATCTGTTGAGAAATATGGATGACCTGTACCACCTGCAAAGAATACAACCATGTTCTTGCTGAAGTACTTGTTGGCTCTATCCTTAGAATAAAGCTTTGAACAGTTGCCACACTCAAATGGTGTAAGAACTGCTGTCATCATACCAGCTGCTCTAAAAATCTCAGAAACATAAATGCAGTTCATAACTGTAGCAAGCATGCCAATCTGATCTGCCTTAGTTCTGTCGATGTTTTCCGAAGAACGACCTCTCCAGAAATTGCCACCACCAATTACAACGCCTACCTGCACACCATCATCCACAAGCTTCTTAACCTGCTTGGCAACCATCATGCAAGTATCCTCGTCAAAACCAAACCCCTTGTTGCCTGAAAGTGCTTCTCCACTAAGCTTAAGTAATACTCTTTTCATTTAAAACCTCTATGAATCTATTATTTGTTAAGCGAAAACGCTGTTAACATCTACATCAGAGTAACTCTGTGAGCAGAATCCTTCGATAACTGCACCATTGTTAATCTGTACTGAACGAGACTTAATATTGCCCATAACAACTGCTGATGTATCAACAACAACTGGACCGTTAACATCGATATCACCCTTTACAGCGCCTGCGATAACTGCAGATGTAGCTGTAATGTTACCAATGATAACTGAGCCAACGCCAACCTTAGCTGTACCTGTAGTAACAACCTCGCCCTCAATCTTTGCTGCGTCAGCAAAGAACTCAGCTGAAGATGAATTGCCATTAACCTTACCTGTAACAACAAGCTTGCCGTTACATGTTACATCACCATTAATCTCCCCTTGTACTTCAATTGAACCCACAGACTCGATATTACCAGTTACCTTCATGCCACCAGTGATAACTGCATTCTCGTCTGAAGCTGTAGCTCTGCTATCAGCTGCACTTCCCATAACATCCATCGTATTCGATGCCTCCCTCTTTGATTCTTTTTTGCTCTCTGAGAAAAATGACTTTTTCTCTTCCTTTGGCTCCTCAACTGGAACCTCCATCTCTACTGTAACAGTAGGTGCTTCTGCTTCAACCTTCTTAGAAACCTGCTCAAGAAGTCCGTCAAGCTTGTTAAGCTCTGACTCAACGTCAATATCACCATCAAGTGTATTGACCATAACCTCCTCTGAAGCAGTCTCTTCCCCACCAGGTACTAGCTCATTGACTGCATCGTTAAAATCCTCTTTGAAATCCTTAAAAAAGCCCATTACAATTCCTCCATAACATATTTATTATTGAACAACACAAGTGTGATGAATCACGGTTGTTTCATCTGTGATTGGTAAAATCATAGCCCCCGATTGCTGCAAAGCCTCTATCAAATTTGGTAGTGCTTCTACTGTTGCATCCTTGTTGGATGCATCATGCATCAATATTACAGACGTCTTGTATTTTACCACATTCTTCATTACATTATCAACAATTTCGTCGCTGCTGAAGGCCGCCGGAGTGGCATCTCCAACGTCTACATTCCAGTCAAAATATTTGACATTTTGACTGTTAAGATAGTCTACAAAAACAGACATACTTGTGTTGCATAATGAATTACTACTTCCGCCTGGGAAACGATAAAACTTAGAATCCACACCAGTGGTGTCAAAAATCAATTGATGTATCCTTTGATAATCATTGACAAAGGCATCAGAAGAGCTGTATATTTCGGAATATTTGTGACTGTAGGAGTGCATACCTATAGTATGGCCCTCATCTACGATGCGCTTGTACTGGGGCCCATAGGTGTCAATATCCTGTCCTACAACAAAGAATGTAGCCTTGACATTATAATCGTCCAATATATCAAGGATTCTGTCTGTATTGGCGCTTGGACCATCATCAAATGTAAGATAAACGAAAGGAACCTCCCCTTCTTCGAGAAGATTTTCGGTGTCATCTACCTGATAGATACTATCAAGATAGGTGTCGTCGACCATCTCTACTGATTCATCCACATCTGTTGATACAGCAACCTTTGCAGACAAAGCGTCCAGCTGTCTCTGCAGTGAAAACACCTCGTAACATAGGAATGTCATCACAAACAAAGTTACCAACATAAAAACAGCGATTGTAGTAATAATAAATCGCTTCATCCGAGCAACTCTCTTGCGCTTAGCCCGTTGTCTCTCTACTCCCTCATTATAACCCACTATAAAAGCCCTCCCCTTTTAAAGTTATAATAATTTTAGCACATTAAAACACCAATATAAAGTATTAATGCTTAAAATGGAGTACCAAATATAGCGGGTTTTTTATAATAAAATATTATGTTTCTTTCTAAAATTCTTTTACAGTTTTATTATTTAATTTTATTTTTTAAACCTGTATTTTCTATTATTCCAGAATAAAGATTCGTTTTGCTCTTACTTGTATTGATTGCATTTTGGTTATATTTATCATATTTCTGCTTATTATATAATACACGAGAATTTCCTTGTATTCCTGGAATTGGTATAGCTTGATCCGCTGGAGGATCCTGATTGTTTTTGTAATCAGGATTTTTTTCATCTATAGGCCCCTGTTGTTCTAATAATTGTTTTAATTTATTTTCTGTAATCTTAATTTCCAATTCATTAATATTATATTCTTCCTGATCATCTAATACTACAGGCAGAGCTTCAATTGCAGCCCAATTACTAATATCTGAAGTTATAAAATCACTATCCAAATATTCTCTAATCGCAGTATGTTCTTCTTCACTTCTATTTTGATCTATCGCTGCTAAAAACATATCTCTCACATCAGGATTAACTTCTTCTAAAGTCATGTGAAGCACCCTAATCGATTCATCTAAATTAGCCTGTAATGTTACTCGATACTCACGAAGATCATCAAGAATTCTTCTACACTCTTTAATTCTATCTTTAATTATATCTCCCATTTTTAACTCCTTTATTATTTTCTTGCAATTAAATTTATTGTATTTTTTTGGGCCCTTCTAATTACTATTCAAAAAAATTTTTTATTTTTTTCCAAATTCTAAATATTTTTCAAACTTTTCTCGCCACACAAAAAAAGACAGCCGCCAAAACGACTGTCTAAAAATTCATTTTATTTAATTATACGGGACTAGGCATTCATCTGAGCTGCAACCTCAGCTGCGAAGTCTTCGTTCTTCTTCTCAAGGCCTTCACCTGTCTCGAAACGAACAAACTTCTTAACTGAAAGTGTAGAACCTGTCTCCTTAGAAACCTGCTCTAAGTACTTAGCAACTGTCTGCTTGCCATCCTCAGCCTTAACGTAAACCTGATCTAAGAGACAGATTTCCTTAAGCTCTTTAGATACACGACCTTCGATCATGCCATTGATAACCTTCTCAGGCTTCTGTGACTCCTTAGGATCGTTCATAATCTGAGCAAGAAGAATTTCCTTCTCGTGAGCGATGTACTCAGCTGAAACTTCATCACGGCTAACATACTTAGGATTAAGAGCTGCAATCTGCATAGCAAGATTTGTAGCTGCTTCCTTAGATGCATCAGATGCCTCGCCAGCCATCTCTACGATAACGCCGATACGTCCACCACCGTGTGTGTATGATACTACAAAACCATCTGTAGTAACCTTCTCGAATCTTCTAAGAGAAAGCTTCTCACCGATTGTAGCAACCATTTCTACGTGAATATCATTAACTGTCTTAGATGAGTCCTCAGCCCATGGCTGTGTTAAAAGCTCATCGATAGAGTTAACATTTGAATTAAGAATCTGCTTAGCAACCTTCTCAACATATGTCTGGAACTTCTCGTTCTTAGCAACGAAGTCTGTCTCTGAGTTAACCTCAAGAACAACTGCTGTGTTGCCTTCTACTACTACCTTGCAGATACCCTCTGCTGCGATACGAGATGCCTTCTTTTCAGCCTTAGCTGCACCGTTCTTGCGAAGAAGCTCGAAAGCTGCATCCATATCACCATCGCACTCAGCGAGTGCCTTTTTACAATCCATCATACCTGCGCCAGACTGCTCGCGAAGGTCCTTTACCATTGCTGCTGTAATAGCTGCCATATTCTTATGCCTCCTCTTCTGC
>JAILGH010000095.1 GCA_024697025.1 Pseudobutyrivibrio sp. | reverse complement strand
CAGCAGGCTGAAGAAATCCAGCAGGCAGCAGAAAATGTTGGAAAGATTACCGATGCAGTTGGTGGCGTGCAGACATCAGCAGATGATATGCAAAGTATCGCTTCTAGAATGAAGGGCGCTTCAGAGGAATCTAGCCGCTCCCTTTCAAATCTTCAGGATTCTAGTAGTGAGATGACCAAGAAGATAGAAGAAATTACAAGGACAATCGAGGCAACTCAAAAGGCCGTTAGTGATATTAATGAAAGAGTTGAGGGAATTTCTGGAATCGCAGCCCAGACCAATTTGCTTTCTCTTAACGCTTCAATTGAGGCTGCTAGAGCCGGTGAAGCAGGCAAGGGTTTTGCGGTTGTAGCTGAGGAAATTAGAAAGCTTGCGGATGATTCGGAAAACATGGCACAAGAAATCAGACAGGTTATGGATGTGCTTCTTCAGGAGGCAGAGCAGGCTGTTAACGCTGCAGACCTTGTAAAGCAGGGAAATATCGAGCAACAGGACGCTTTGGGAGAGACCCTTACAGCAGTAAAGGGTATGCTTTCTGATATAGAACAAACTGTACATGGTGTACAGAACATTGCAGGCGGAGCAAATACTTGTGTTGAATCCAACGCAGTTGTATCAGATGCAATGTCATCACTGTCTGCTATTTCTGAGGAGAATGCAGCATCTTCAGAGACAACAGGTGCAGCAGTTCAAGAGCTTTCTGCAACAGTTTCAACACTTGCGGAATCAGCCCATGGACTAAAGGATATTGCTGAAAAGCTCAACCACGAAATAGAGTTCTTTAAATAAAATTTAAAAACACCTCTAGCAAATGATATTGTCAGTCTAAGTGACGGGGGGTATCATTTGACTAGGGGTGTTTTTTACTGATTAGGAAAAACTTTTTTACATATCTTCGAGTTTTCCGTGCTTCTCGTAGTTGGTAATGCGAGATGGCTTGTTGTCATCGTCTACAAACACAACCTTTGGCTTGTGACCCTTGGCCTCATCTGCATCAATTGAGCAGTAGCACATGATAATTACGTGGTCGCCAACCTGTACGCAACGAGCGGCGGCACCATTTAGACAAATCATTCCACTACCTCTTTCGCCGGCAATAGTGTAGGTCTCAAAACGGTTTCCGTTTTCCACGTCTACAATCTGAACCATTTCATATTCCAAGATGCCGGCTGCATCAAGCAAATCCTCGTCGATAGTAATACTTCCAACGTAGTCTAAAGCTGCCTGAGTTACAGTGGCTCTATGGATTTTTCCCTTTAACATAGTTAAATTCATATAACACCTATTCCTCTATAATAAAGTTGTCGATTAATCGAACCTTCTCACCAATATATACCGCAACAGCCATAAGAATTGGGCCGTCGATAGTATCGATTTTCTGGAGTTCATTCCAATCAACAATCTCAACGTAGTCAACTCTAGCAAGTGGCTCGGACTCAATAATTTCTTTCACAGCCGTAATTACTTTTTTAGCGTCCTTCTCACCACCGCGTACCATTTCTTCACCTTTGGTAAGAGCCTTGTGAAGAATGAGAGCTTTCTTTCTCTCATCTGGGTTTAGATAAGTGTTGCGTGAACTTTTTGCAAGTCCGTCTTCTTCACGGATTATTGGGCAACCTACGATTTCAATGTTGAAATTGAGATCGCGAACCATTCGCTTTACAATGGCAAGCTGCTGGGCATCCTTCTGTCCAAAGTAAGCCTTGTCAGCTTCGGAAATGTTGAAGAGTTTGCTAACAACAGTACAAACCCCATTAAAGTGGATAGGGCGACTCTTTCCGCAAAGTTCTGTTGATAAAGTGTCCACACCTACATAAGAATGAAAACCATCTAAATACATCTCAGAAGGTTCTGGATGAAATATTAAATCAGTGCCAAGGCCTTCACAAAGTTTGCAATCTGCATCAAAATCTCTAGGATATGTTGCTAAATCTTCCTTTGGTCCGAACTGAATAGGATTTACAAAATCCGAAACGATAACTTTGTCGCATTCCCCGCGTGCACGCTTAATCAAGCTGGCGTGCCCCTCATGTAAATATCCCATGGTTGGAACTAGGCCAATACTAAGGCCCTGCTTTTTCCATTCACGGACATTTTCCTTAACTTCTTTAATTGTTGTAGCCTTAATCATGTTTTGAAAATCTCCTTACGCTAACTCTGTATCAAAATCCAAGTTGAGCTTGAATTCTTTGGTAGATGCTGCATTTCTAACTGCTTCCATAACCTCAGAGTCAATTTTGAAATTGTGCTCCTCTGCTGGAAATGCTTTGGATTTAACCTCAGCATCATACTGAGAAAAAGCACGCTTCATTTCTTCGCCAATATTAGCAAAGTGCTTTACAAATTTTGGCTTGAAGCCAGTGAACATACCAAGCATATCCTGGTATACGAGAACTTGACCGTCGCAGCCATTTCCAGCACCAATGCCGATTGTTGGTATAGTTAATTCCTCAGAGATGAGAGTTGCAAGCTCCTCTGGAACACATTCCAAAGTAACCATAAATGCTCCCGCTTCCTCTACAGCCTTTGCGTCCTCAAGAATCTGTAAAGCACGCTCAATATTCTTGCCTTGAACCTTAAATCCACCAAAAGCGTTAATTGATTGAGGTGTGAGTCCGATGTGAGCAACAACAGGAATATCCGCATTTACGATAGCTCGTATTTGCTCACAAACTGATGCACCACCTTCGAGCTTAACCGCCTGAGCGTGGCCTTCTTTTATAAGGCGTCCTGCATTTTTAACAGCATCATAAACTGATGTCTGATAAGACATAAATGGCATGTCAGCAACAAGAAATGTGTCATTTAAAGCTCGAGACACGCTAGCACAGTGATGAATGATGTCATCAACTGTAACAGGAAGAGTGTCGCTGTAGCCCATCATTGTCATGCCAAGAGAATCGCCGATGAGGATTGCGTTAATGCCTGCTTCCTCCATAAGGCGTGCGGTTGAATAATCGTAGCATGTGAGCATGCTGATTTTTTCCTTATCTCTTTTCATCTGCTGAAGGGTAGTAACCGTGTTTTTCATAGAACCTCCTAGGTATTAAGTACTTCTTCCAATTTGCAATAATCATAATTAGGGTGCTTTTTTGCACCGATTTCTAGGGCCTTTTTTGAAAGAGTTCTGTAAATGTCCTCATTTAATCCAGACAATTGATTAATGTGATTAATTACAGTGCCTACGTCGTTTCTTTCAATTGGACCGGTAAGGGCTGCTTCTGGGCCATTGCTTAAAACTTTTTTGGCGTTGCCCAAAACTAAAGCTGATAAAGCTTTCTGAAGGAGTTCTGATGACAGACCACATTTTTGGAACTCATCCATGGCTGTTGCCATAAGAGAAACCACAAGATTTGAAGCAAAAACTGCCGCACCGTGGTAACGGGTTTTTTCATCAGGATTAATTTCGCCCACCAAAAGGCCTGTGCTTTCAAGCAATTCCTTTAAAGCAGGTAAATGCGCCCTTTCTCCTTCGATTGTAAATAATGCATTTGGAAGTTCCTGGTATGAATTGTATCTGTCCGATACTGCCAGTAGTGGATGGACTGAGAAACCATAAGCTTCTGTGTTCTCAATACCTGAAAAGATTTTAGAAGATAATGAACCGCTGCAATGACATATCAACTTTCCCGCGATGGCTAATTGCTTGATGTTATCCCAAACCGTTGCAATAGCATCGTCACAAACAGTGATAAAAATTACATCGCTTTCTTCAATTAACGAATCTAAATTTGAAAAATAATTAGATTTGGTAAAATCCGCTGCATCAACAGCTGATTCCATAGATTGGCTAAAGTAGCCAGAGAGTTTAATGCCATTGACGCAAAAATGCTTGCCCAGTGAGCAACCAACCTTGCCGGCACCAACAAATCCAACCTTCATGACATCACCTCCTAAAAATGAGGGAACAGTCTCGTTCCAATAGATACGAGCATTGCCATAGGCTATTATCTTTTAAATTTAGAAGCTAAAAAAGGTATAGTTTCTTTCGAATACCATCCGAGGAAACTATACCATTACATATTTACAAAGTAAAGCTATGTACTTGCATTAGAACAAACAGCCTAAAATAATTCATTTAAAGCGGATTTGTAATCGGCGATGCGATTTGACTTTCTTATTTTTTTAATTACTTTTTCGTGGTCTGAAAATTGAACCTGCCATATAGCCCAAAATTCCTTGAGACGATGAAGGACTGGCTTTTCTCCAGAGAGCACCTCTATATATTGCTTAAGCAAATCGTCGTGGAACTGCTTGAATAAATCATGGTTAAAATCAGATTCTTTGCCAGCAGCATAATCCATTGCAAGCTGGGGATTTGCAATAAGTCCGCGGCCAATCATTACCGCATTTACGGTATCGTATTTACGAAATGTTTCATTAATGTCATCTATAGTTTTAATTTCGCCATTGAAAACTAGAGGAGCCATGGAATGCTCATAAGCGTAGTCAAAATAATCTATCCGAATAGGCTCGCGGTAAAAGTCTGACTGGATACGAGGATGGATAGTCAATTCGCTTATAGGATACTTATTGTAGATATCAAGTATCTCGTAGAACTCATCGGCCGCGTTTTTACCAAGCCTAGTCTTGATAGAAATGGCAGGAACGTTGGCGCCAGCCTTAGCACATACGGCATCAAGCCCATCAAAAATCTCATAGAGAATCTTATCTAATTCCTCAGGATAATATAACAGCCCTGAGCCCTTATTTTTGGCAACCACAGTTCCGCTAGGGCAACCCAAGTTGAAGTTGATTTCCTTAAAGCCAAGAGGAGCGATTTTGCTTACCGCCCAAAGAAAGTGTTCAGAGTTGTTGGTTAGAAGCTGAGGCACGGTGGTTTTAATGTCATTCTTTTCTGGGTCAATATCTTTAAACTCTCTAGTAGTAAACTTGTGGGTGGAGTTAGGTGATAAAAAAGGCGTGAAATACTTCGCCACGCCACCATAGTATTTACTAAAGGTGTTGCGATAAATGCTATCTGTAATGCCCTCAAGGGGCGCTAGGTAAATTTGTTTCATATATGTGTTCTTTCTATAATAAATATTTCTATGATTAATGGCCTAATACAGTGAAAGTATAAAAGATATTTACCAATTTTGTAAATAATGTTAGAATTCAAGTGTTTAAAAAAGTATCACTAATCATTAAATTGCAGGTGTTTAGTGGGAGGAGACCCAATAGGCTTCTACCAAAGGAGGAAAATATGCAAAACAAAAATTCTAGAACTTACGAGTTAGTTCTTACAGCTCTTTTCGGGGCAATCATTGTGGTTATGTCATTCACACCACTAGGATTTATTCCACTTGTAGTAATCAACGCAACAACAATTCATATCCCTGTAATCCTTGGATCACTTTTCCTTGGACCAAAGAAGGGGGCAGTACTTGGTGGCGTATTTGGTATGTGCAGCTTCCTTAGAAGCACAATTGCACCATCATCTCTTTCAGCATTTGTATTCTCGCCGGTTATTGCGGTGAGCACACTTAACCCAGCTGGAGCAGGTGCGACAATAGCAGTTGTATTAAAGAGTATCGCTATTGCTTTTATACCAAGAATCCTTATCGGTGTAGTTCCATTTTTTGTATATGTAGGTATTAAAAAGGTTGTACGTTCAGAGCAGAAGGCAGTTCTTGGTACAATCATCAACGCAGTGGTTTCTTTCATTATTGGTTTTGGCGTGTACGCATTCCTTAACAAGATGTTTGAAAAGATGTCATTTGGTGCAAAGGCAGGCATCGGCGTTGCAGTTGGTGTAGTAGCATTTGCAGTGGTTGAATATCTTTTTATGACAAAGGATTCCAAGGCTCTTGGCTTTGTAGCATCAGGTATCGCTGGAGCCATGACAAATACGCTTCTTGTTATGGGCGGTATATTTGTTTTATACAAGGAGCCATATGCAAAGGCAGTAGGAGTTGCAGCAGATGCACTTCTTGCAATGATTGGCGGAGTTATCAGCTTCAATGGTGTAATCGAGGCAATCGTAGCAGCAGTTATCGTATATCTTGTAGGCGTT
>JAILGH010000076.1 GCA_024697025.1 Pseudobutyrivibrio sp. | reverse complement strand
TATCTGCATCTCTAACAGATGTTGATACATCTATTCTTCTGTCACTTTCAGCAGCCTGCTCCTTTGACTGTACCTGTGGTGAATAGCTTGGTGCAGGTTGAAGCTGTGCCACACCATAATCAAATGGGTGCGCCCAGTCGAACTCTGCAGCATTCACTTCTGGAACAGCTGAAAGTGTAGGCTCTACAGCAGTTACTGATTTCGCAGCGACTGGCTCAGATACCACCTCTGCCCCAGGAACTGCTTGAATGCTTGTTGCATCAGCTGTTTCAGGAACCTGCGCATCTGTTAGCTCTACTCCACCAAGGAGTTGATTGCCTATGCTCTCAAGCTCTGCTGCACTAGGAAGTCCAAGACTCTGCTCTGTTACAGCGTATGGATTAGTCGTAGTCATAATACTCACCTACCTCTACATCTTCCAAAACAGCGATAGCGTCATCTGCAAGAATAGCAGCTGAGCAATATAATGAAAGTAGATAAGATGCAACTCCTTTATCGTCAATACCTCTGAAGCGAACAGAAAGTCCTCTTGAGTGCTCGTTCTTAAGATTAGCCTGGAATAAACCGACTACACCACGCTTAGCCTCTCCTGTACGAACGAGAAGAATGTTTGTCTTACCGCTCTGAGAAGTTGGATTCTTAAGACCATCAACAAGAAGCTTGTCTGTAGGAATGATAGGAATTCCTCTCCAAGTAAGGAATGTGCCACCAGCGATGTTTGCAACTACAGGTGGTACACCACGCTTTGTACACTCTCTTTCGAATGCAGCGATTGCTCTTGGATGTGCAAGGAAGAATGACGGCTCCTTCCATACCTTTGTGATAAGCTCATCCAAATCATCAGGAGTTGGTGCGCCGTTTCTTGTCTGGATACGCTGAGAATCAGCGATGTTCTTGAGAAGACCGTAATCATCGTTGTTGATGAGCTGGCTTTCCTGACGCTCTCTTAATGAATCAATTGCAAGAGAAAGCTGCTCCTGTACCTGATCGTAAGGTGCACTGTAAACATCCTCTACTGCTGTGTTGATATTGATGATTGTAGAGATGTTGTTCAACTGATATTCTCTTGGCTCTGTCTCGTACTCAACATATCCATCAGGAATAATGTCTGACTTCTTTGTCTGACTGCAAAGAACATCAAGAGGAGTATCACCCTCTACGACCTTATTCACACGGAATATGCCGGTCTCTAATCCCTTAAACTCAAGGAACTTTGTAAGCCACTTTGGTGTAAGTGCACCGTATTGTGGCTTAGTCTTTGTCACGTTGGCAAGATTATATGCAGCCTTAGGGCTAAGCGCATTAATCCCAGTTGTCTTTGTTTGTGTTTCTTTTGCCATTTTAAATCTCCTTTATATTTTTTTGACATATATAAACTCTAAATAGAGCTACGTCCATTACAATAAACCTGCCTCATGAGAGAATATGATATCCTTCATACCATCTATTCCATCCTTGAGGTTGTACATTGGGCCTTCATAACCCGCCTCGCGCAAAGTGTTAATAGCAAGAATACTTCTCTTTCCTTGCTTACAAATAAATACTGTATCTATATTTGAATCTAATTCCTTTTGACGTCTTGCCAATTGTCCAATTGGAATAACAATGGCACCTGGGAAACGTAAGATAGCTCTTTCGTGTGGCTCTCGAACGTCGATAATTGTCATAGGAACTTCATCTTCTAATCTCTTTGCGAACTCATCTGCTGTAAAGCCTTCAACAGGAAGCTCTGAATCATCCTCCTTTAGTCCGCAGAACTCTTCATAGTCAAAATCAACAATCTCTTTTATCAAATGACTCTTGCCGCACACTGGACAGTCGAAATCTTTATCAATATTAAGTATCTTCGTAGTAAGGTTAAGGGAATCAAAGGTAAGTAGTTTCCCTGATAAATGTTCACCAATGCCGATGATAAGCTTAAGTGCCTCGTTAGCCTGAATACTACCAATAATTCCCGCAAGTGGACTGATTGTGCCGCCCTCAGTACATGTTGGCACAAGCCCCGGTGCTGGTGGTTCTGGGAACAAGCATCTTAGGCAAGGACCATTCTTGTAGCCAAATATACTTACCATTCCTTCATACTGATAGATTGATGCAAATACAAGTGGAATTCCTGTAATTACACAGGCATCATTTATCAAATATCTGGTTTTGTAATTGTCTGTACAATCAAGAACCACATCGAATCCGTCTATCAAATCAACTGCATTTTCTGCTGTAAGCTCTTCGTTTTC
>JAILGH010000069.1 GCA_024697025.1 Pseudobutyrivibrio sp. | reverse complement strand
GAGATAGAGCACATTGACGTGGTGGAGCAGGATGAAATGTTTCTTGAGATTAGTAAGCAATTCTTTCCTGAGACAGCCAAGGGCTTTGATGATGAGCGAGTTACAGTAACTCACATGGACGGATTGAGATTCCTTCGTCGATGTAGAGACAAGTACGATTTGATAATAAACGATACAACCGATCCTTTCGGATATGCGGAAGGCCTGTTTACAAGAGAGTTTTATGGTAGCTGTAACAGGGCCCTTAAGGAAGATGGCATCATGGTGTATCAACACGGTAGTCCATTTTATGATGAGGACGAGGAAGCTTTTAGAGCAATGCACCGCAAGGCCTATAAGAGCTTTCCAATAAATCGAGTATATCAGGCCAACATTCCTACCTGTCCTTCAGGATATTGGATGTTTGGCTTTGCTTCCAAAAAGTATCATCCACTAAAGGATTTAGATGCAAAGCGGTGGAAGGACCGAGGCCTTAAGACTTGGTATTACACTACCAATCTTCACAAGGGAGCATTTATGCTGCCTAGATACGTTGAGGATTTGCTTGAGGAAGAAGAGAAGCTTGCTAAAAAAGAAAATATATAATAACAGGAGAGAAAAATGGCTAAATTATTAATAATCGGTTGTGGCGGAGTAGCCCAGGTAGCAATTTCAAAGTGTTGCCAAAATAGCGATGTATTTCAGGAGATAATGATTGCAAGCCGCACAGTTTCAAAGTGCGATGCAATGAAAGAAAAGCTTCAGAATAAGACTAAAACTGTTATAAAGACAGCTCAGATTGATGCAGATGATGTGGAAGCACTTACCAAGCTCATCAAGGACTACGCTCCAGATGCAGTTTTAAATGTGGCACTTCCTTATCAGGACCTTACAATTATGGATGCTTGTCTTGCAGCAGGAGTTGATTATATCGACACCGCAAACTACGAGCCAGAGGATACAGATGACCCTGAGTGGAGAAAGATTTATGAGAAAAGATGCAAGGACCTTGGCTTTTCAGCATATTTCGATTATAGCTGGCAGTGGGCTTATGAGGATAAGTTCAAAAATGCAGGGCTTACAGCACTTCTTGGAACAGGCTTTGATCCTGGTGTAACATCTGTTTTTGCAGCATATGCAAAGAAGCATTATTTTGACGAGATTCACACAATAGATATACTTGATTGCAATGGCGGTGACCATGGTTATCCTTTCGCAACCAATTTCAATCCAGAAATTAATCTTCGTGAGGTTTCTGCTCCAGGCTCATATATGGAGAATGGAAAATGGGTTGAGATTCCAGCCATGAGTATTAAGAGGGAATATGATTTTGACGGCGTAGGAAAGAAGGATATGTACCTTCTTCACCACGAGGAGATAGAGGCTCTTGGCAGAAACATGCCAGAGGTTAAGCGAATAAGATTTTTCATGACCTTTGGTCAGAGCTATCTAACACACATGAATTGTCTTGAAAATGTAGGAATGCTCAGCACTACACCTATCAACTTTAACGGCCAGGAAATCGTGCCAATCCAGTTTTTGAAGGCTCTTCTTCCAGATCCAGCATCCCTTGGACCACGCACAGTTGGAAAGACTAACATCGGCTGTATCTTTACCGGTATCAAGGATGGCAAGGAGCGTTCAATATATATTTACAACGTATGTGACCACCAGGAATGCTACAAGGAGGTTGGTTCTCAGGCCATTTCCTATACAACAGGCGTTCCAGCTATGATAGGTTCTATGATGGTTGTTACTGGCCAGTGGAAGCAGCCAGGCGTATTTACTACAGATGAGTTTGATCCAGACCCATACATGGAAGCCCTCAATAAGTGGGGATTGCCATGGCAGGTAGTTGAAAACCCTGTTCTTGTTGATTAAAAAGCGAGGAAAAAGATGGATTTATCCCAGATTGCAACACCTTCGTATGTAATAGACGAGGGCAAACTGATAAATAATCTAGAGATTTTGGATAGAGTGCAGCAGGAGGCCGGCTGCAAGATTTTGCTTGCACAAAAGGCCTTTTCTAATTTTTGTGTTTATCCTTTAATCGGAAAATATCTTGCAGGCACTACAGCCAGTGGGCTTTATGAGGCCCGCCTTGGCAAAGAAGAGATGGGTAAGGAGAATCATGTATTTGCCCCTGCTTACAAGGACGAGGATATGGATGAGTTGGTCCAGATATGCGACCATATTATTTTTAATTCTCTTAGCCAGCTAGATAAGTATAAGGAAAAATGCCTTGCGGCTGGAGTTGAGATAGGACTTCGTATTAATCCGGAGTGCTCTACTCAGGAGGGGCACGCGATTTACGACCCTTGTGCTCCTGGCTCTCGTTTAGGTGTTACCTTGGAAAAATTGCAGCAGTATCAGGCGAAAGATTCTTCAATTTTGGATGGAGTACCCGGGCTGCATTTTCATACCCTGTGCGAACAAAATTCAGACGACTTAGAGACAACACTTGATGTCGTAATTGAGAAATTCGGACACTACTTCGACAATATTGACTGGATTAACATGGGTGGAGGACATCATATCAGTCGTGAAGATTATGACATTGAAAGACTGATTCGCCTTATAAAAGGGGTTAAAGACAGCTATAATCTGCAGGTTTATCTTGAGCCGGGTGAGGCAATTGCTTTAAATGCTGGCTACCTTGTGACCGAGGTTTTGGACATAGTAGAAAATGATATAAAGACGTTAATTCTTGACGCGTCAGCGGCATGCCACATGCCTGATGTTTTGGAAATGCCATATCGACCACCACTTAAGGATTCTGGTGAATGGGGACAAAAGTCTTTTGAATATCGGTTAAGCTCCTACACCTGTCTGGCAGGAGACATAATCGGGGACTACTCCTTTGATAGAGAAATTAAGGTGGGAGACAGGCTTATATTTGAAGATATGGCAATATATTCCATGGTTAAAAACAATACATTTAACGGAATACCACTGCCATCTATCTATCTGTTAAAGCAGGATGGCAGCTGTCAGTTGATAAAGAAGTTTGGATACGAGGATTTTAAAAATCGACTATCTTAGTGAGGGAACATGATAAACACGCCAAAGGTTGATAAATTTCATATGCCGGCCGAGTTTGCAAAGCATCGGGGTTGTGTCATGATTTGGCCAGTGCGACCAGGCTCATGGCCTAATGGTGCAGTGGAAGCGAAGACTGTATTTACACAGATTGCAAATGCTATCGCTGAAAGCGAAGAGGTGTGGATGCTGTCAGATAAGGCGCATCAGGCGGAGGTCCAGCAGGCATTTAAGAGCCAGCCTAGGGTCCATAGTCTTGTGATAGAGACGGATGATGCCTGGGCCAGAGACGTGGGGCCAACCTGTGTAGTTAATGGCAGTGAGGTTCGCGGTATAGACTGGAAGTTTAATGCCTGGGGTGGTAATTATGATGGACTATACGCCCACTGGGAAAAGGATGATGCAGCAGCAAGGCAAATATGCCAGACCCTTGGCATGGAGTGCTACGACGCTCACCCATTTGTGCTAGAGGGGGGCAGCATTCATTCAGATGGTGAGGGCACTGTGATAGTGACTGAAGCCTGCTTGCTTAGCAAGGGACGCAATCCAGAGCTTTCAAAGGACCAAATAGAGGAAATATTAAAAGAATACCTTGGAGCAGAAAAGATAATATGGCTTCCAAGGGGTATTTATAATGACGAAACTAATGAACACGTAGATAATGTCTGCGCATACGTGGCACCGGCAGAGGTGGTACTGGCATGGACTGAGGATGAAAGTGACCCACAGTACCAGCTAAGTAAAGCCTGCCTAGATGTACTTGAAAGCCAAAGAGATGCCAAGGGACGTGAGATTACAGTCCACAAGCTGCCAATTCCAAAGGAGCCTGTGTGCATTACCAAAGAGGAGCTTTTGGGCTATGAGTTTGAAGAGGGCGAGGACGTTCGCGAGGAAGGTGAGCGTTTGGCGGCAAGCTACGTGAACTTTTATATATCAAATGGTGGAATTATCCTGCCACAGTTTAATGATGAGAATGATTCTGTGGCAGTTGAGATATTGCAAAAGCTCTTCCCTGACAGGAAGATATACCCTATTTATGCTAGAGCAATTATAGTAGGCGGGGGAAATATACACTGTATTACTCAGCAGATACCAGAGTAAAGGAGAAAATCCATGAAAAAAGTTACTGTGGCAGCAATTCAAATGAGCTGCACTAAAAATGTTCAGGAAAATATAGATAAAGCTGATGCTATGGTGCGTAAGGCAGCCGATGCAGGAGCCCAAATTATTCTTTTGCCAGAGCTTTTTGAACGCCAGTATTTTTGCCAAGAGCGTCAGTACGAATACTATGACTTTGCAAAATCTATCGAGGAGAACGACGCTGTAAGGCACTTCAAGAAGCTTGCTAAGGAGCTTTCGGTAGTGCTTCCTGTTAGTTTTTATGAGAAGGATGGTAACGTATTATACAACTCAGTGGCAGTTATCGATGCTGATGGTACAATACTTGGAGTTTATCGCAAGACTCACATTCCTGATGATCATTTCTATCAGGAAAAGTTCTACTTTACACCTGGAGATACAGGATTTAAAGTTTGGGAGACAAAATACGGTACCATAGGTGTTGGAATTTGTTGGGACCAGTGGTTTCCAGAGACAGCAAGAGCCATGGCAATTCAGGGAGCTGAAATTCTTTTTTATCCAACCGCCATTGGCAGCGAGCCTATTATTCAAACAGATAGCATGCCACATTGGCGCAGATGTATGCAGGGTCACTCAGGCAGCAATTTGATGCCAGTTGTAGCGGCAAATAGAATTGGACTTGAAGAGGTAAAGCCTTGTGAAGAAAACGGAGGGCAAGAGTCTAGCCTTAATTTTTACGGAAGCTCATTTATGACTGACGAGACAGGAGCTATAGTGGAGGAAGCTTCAAGAGACAAGGAAGAAGTGCTGATTCACACCTACGACTTAGATGAAATCAAGACCAACCGATTGGCTTGGGGCATTTTTAGAGACAGACGACCTGAGTGCTACAGTATCATTTCTAAAAAATAAATATATTTCAAATAAAAAAGAGGATCCTAGGTTAAACTAGAATCCTCTTTGTCATTGTTGTTTTATTTAAGTACAAATCCATCGATGGAAATGCTCTCGAACCGGTATTCCTTAGTTGAGTTATCATAGGTACCGTAAATACCAATATTAGTAACAATAAATTTTCCGCCAGCTGAAAGATCAATTGGTTGAGAAATGACTTCGTCAAATTCTGGACCATTATAAGTATTGCTCTCACGGCTCAAATCGGCAAGCTTGTAAATAGTATCCTTTAAATCAACGGTGCCAAGCTCCTCACCTCTCATTTCCACCATAATAGCCTCAAGATTATCTATGCCAGAATTCTCATCCAAATAAATCTGATCATTAACCAATGTAGGATAGAAAAGTTGGGTATATCCATCCAAATTGATGCTTGAGCTATTATTATCTGCCGTAACGTTTATTTCGATAACACCTGTATCAGAATCGTTAGAAACATCATTGATATACTCGTCGGTAGTACTGTCAAATGACTCGCCATATGAATTTGAAAGGGCTATTACTTTTTCAAGCTCCTCCTTAGAAAGAGTCTTGTAAAGGTAGTTGTAACCAGCCAATCCACCTGAATTACTGATGGTATGGTAAGCGCTGTTGGCACGAAGCTTTACATCTTTATTTGACTTATTCCCAAGCTCAAGATAACGATTGATAGCCTGCTTTTGCGAGTTGGTAATTGCTGACTCTGCACTGAGGCCTGGTACAAAGAACACGATAAATGCGGCGGCAATTATTACGAAAAGCATGTTGGAAACAATATCTTTCTTGCGAATAAACTTGATTGTATAAATCACATAATAAATGATTTCAAAAATGATTAATGCAAGACCAAAATATCTGTTAATAGTAAATCCATATTCAGAAATTCTCATGGCAACACAGATAATTTGGAGAATGATACAAGGGACAAAAAGGAAAGGAAACAGTCTGAAAAACTTCTGTAGATTCTCATCCTCACAGCCCTGTGCCATGGTCCATATAATCACTCCAAAGAAGAATAACCAAGTAAGGATTTCAAATACTTCGTTTGAAGGAAGGTCCAAAGAAAAGATAATCTTGAATATGTAGATATAAATAATTAAAAAGGCAATAGCAGTAAGTGAAGTAAATACGTAAGTAAGAATGCCCTTTGCAAACTTGCCTAAAGGCTCCTCAGTCTTAGTTAACCCTATAATTAAGCAAGGGAACTGAACCAAGCCAATTACAATTATCTCAACGTGCTCGATAAGGTCAAAGTTATTACCTGAAAAAATAAGAGTATCAAAGATAGCAAGAACTAAAAGTACTCCTAAAGCTACAATCAGGTATAAAAGCTCTGCCTTCATGCATCCGCAGAATGCCTTTGCAACATATGTCTCGAAGCTCTCCCCACTTTTCTTATAAAAAAAGTAAATAGTAAGAGTACAAATGGTGACTATGACAAATATTGCAATATACATAGTTAATGAAGCATATCCGTCAAGTGCATCACCGCATTTATCCATCCAAGACTCCACGTTGTTAAGAAGCCATTGTGGAATAACGCATAGTGCAGAGATAAGAGTAATTCCACCGTAAATAGCTATATTTACTGGGGCTTTAAGGTTATAGCCCTCAAAATCCTTGCGATAAAGGTGAATGGCCTCGGATAAAAGGGTGCCTAAAGATGCACCAAAAAAGATAAGCATTACAAGTTCCAAGTAATTAACTTTTTCGGAACTGTAATCAAATCCAGAGCTGATTGACCACATCACACAGCCAATGAAAAATAGGATGATGGAAAAAGGGTGTTCATTAATTGCTTCTAGAAAAAGCTTTTTGATTTTTTCAGTAAGTTTCATTATTCTCTCTACCTCCCTAACTAGGAATTAGTGGGTTAAAACCCTATAGATAAATTATATATTATTTTTATTTTAAGTAACATCCATATATTTCAACTGTTTCAAAGGAATAGTCCTTTGTGTCGGGATTGTAAGAACCAAACAACGTAATTTTTTTGATAATAAATAATCCACCAGTTGAAACTTTAATTTGGGATGTATCCTTTAAGGCAGCATTAATCTTTTCGAAATACTTATCATAATCTGCATCTGTTTGAAGGTCTTTTTGGCTATAGTTAGAGTCTATATCTAGTATTTTTTTTGCAGTATTTTTGATAGAAATAGTACCTGTTGAAATATTATTTTTTGAAAATAAAACTACTTCATCAAGATCATCCAGGTCAACATTACTTAGGGTAATTGAATTATAGCTAGCCCAGCCGTAATCGTACATGTGATCAAATTTAGATAAATCAATTTCTTCAAAATCCTCGTTTTCTAAAGAAGCACAGGCATAAAAAGTATTTGGATCTCTATCGAACGCATCATAATAGTCTTCTTCGTCAGGATAATCTTCCTCATCATCAAGGTCATCCTCGTAATAGTCGTCCTCGTCGTCATAGAAATTTTCGTCGTCGACATCCTCATAGTAGACATCCTCTTCTTCGATGTCTTCTTCAATATAGTCATCCTCATAGTCATCGCCATAGTCCTCGTCGCTATAGGAATCTTCATCGTACTCATCGCCGTAGTAATCGTACTCATCCCAATCGTCGCGGTAGTAATAAGTTTCGAGAATTTCTAACTCATCAGGCTGTAACTTGTTGTAAATAAAATTATATCCAGCAAAACCACCATAATCTTTGATTGTTCCATAAGTGGTCGAAACATCGTAATATAATGGCTGGCCATCAAAACTATCTGCATCCTCAAAATCCTCAAAAAAGGTTGTAATCTTTTCACCTTGAGTATAAGTAATCAAAGAGTCCATACTAATCACCGGGATAAAGAACATAATATAAGTGCCTGCCATAATTACAAATAGCATTTTGACCATTACATCTTTATCTTTAATAATTCTCCTTGATTGGAGGATATAATAGATTATTTCAAATATAAATACAGCAAGGCCCAAATACCTTTTATAGTTAAATCCTTGGCTGAGAATTAGCCCAAATAACCAACCAGCCTTGATAATAACTGCTGGAATAAAGAAATAAGGAAGGGATTGGAAAAACTTTAAATATTTAGCATCGCAAACACCTTGAGCTGCAGTCCAGGTTAATAAGAAAACCGGTGTTAATAAATAAAGATAGGATACTAACGATGTATAATTGTCATCAAAAAAAGAGCCATAGGAAAAAAACTCGAACATCCCTAGTCCGTACATGAACGTAATAATGATTATATAAAATCCAGGTAAAACATAGGTGAAAATACCTTTAGCTAAGGCACTAAGAGTGAGAGTTGTCTTTGAAATATTGGTTATAAACCATGGAAAAAATACTAGCCCAACCAAGATAAGGAAAACATCAGGAATGCTTACGCTATAGATATTGAATAAATAAAATGGCACGACATAGGCAATAACAGTACATAGAGAAGGTATAGCGATAGCCTTAAAAAATATAGGGAAGGCTTTGGCTAAAAATACTTCAAAGGAATCCTTGCTTTTCTTGTATAAAAAGTAAACGCTAAGACATATAGCTACAACAAAAGAAATAATTATCATATGCAAAGCAAGCTGGTTGAAAGCGCCAAAGGCATTTCCAAACAACTTTTTCATAGCCTTAACATTATTGATAATCCAATATGTAAGAAAAATAATAGTAGGAACGATTAAGATTGCTGAGTAAATCGCTAGATTACAAGTAGTCCTCCAGTTGTAGTTAGGATTGTCCTTTTGATAATGATGAAGGGATTCACATAAAAGTGAGCCTAAGAAAAGACCTGTGAAAACAAGCACAATAAGACCCAAAGCTCCTTTATTAGAATTTAAAGTAAGGGCTTTGAAAAGCGCTGCTATGAAAAATGTAATAATAGAAAAAGGGTGTGTTTTTAAAGCTTCCGCATAGAAGCCTTTGATATTCTTTATTAATCGCATCATTCTCTCCTTTAACTTTGCTTCCCCAAAATTAGTATCTTAAGGGAAGCCCGCAATTTAAATATAAATATTTAAGAATTGTCGCACAGTTAAATGGAGATGTCAAATAATGCCCGATTTCCGGGACAGATGGGAAATTACTTTTCTGCCAATAACAGGGCCATAATATGTGATGTCTGGGGGAAATCCCCGGCAGCTATAAGCTTATCAATCTCTGCCCTAGTGTATAGATGAACATTTAAAAACTCTGTGTCATCAAGGTCTTGGCTGCTGGTCTTGCGGCAGTTTCTAGCAACAAATATATTGGCATAGTTGTCTGCGATTGTTGCGTTAGATGGGACTGAAAGTAAGAACTTCCAGTTATCGCTTTCATAACCTGTCTCCTCTAGAAGCTCACGCTTTGCAGCATCAAGAGCAGCCTCTGCATGCTCTGAATCTATACGCTTGCCATATTCAGCACCGTCGTCACGCTCGATACCACCGGCACAGAATTCGCAGGTAACTTGCTTAATGCCATGACGATACTGATGAACACATATGTATTTACCATCTTCATCTGTAGCCACAACTACCACGTAGTCCCTGCGGCTATAGCTGTAGAATGGTTCAAAGCTAGAGCCGTCTGGAAACCTATAGCAGCTTTTCCTAAAATCAATCCACTCGTCCTTGACGATATGCTCACAGCTGACTTCTTCCCATTCAAGGTTTTCACTTGATAACATAATATACCTCGCTTCAAATTAAGATTAAAACACCTATTTAAGAATTATAAACGTGGCGGGCCAAAAGTAAAAGAATAATTATAGAAGAAAAACTTGAAAGCAAGTATGATACAGTGATAATGTTCTAAATAAAGAAAAGACTTTATAATTGAAGGAATAGATTATGTTGAAATGGATATTAATATATGTAGCAATAGTAAATATACTTGGATTTGCCGTGATGGGAATTGACAAGCATCGGGCTGAAAAGCAAAAGTGGAGAATACCGGAAAAGACCCTGTTTTTATTTAGCCTGATAGGAGGCAGCATAGGCACCTGGGCAGGTATGTATGCCTTCCGTCACAAGACAAAGCACTGGTATTTTGTAATAGGAATGCCTGCCATACTGATTGCACAGATAGCGTTAATAATATATTTAAAAACGAATGTATTTGCCGCTACAACTTCGAATAAGAGTAAAGTATTAACCCACAACATAGAAGTTGAAGCGAACGTCAACGATGGGACATATGACTTCACCCTCTGCTTTGCCGGGGACATAAATCTGGATGAAAACTGGGCAACAACTCAGCATTTAAATAGCTGTCAGGGTGGAATCAGGGACTGTATTGGACCGGAACTAATGGAAGCTATGCAGCAGGCGGATATTATGTGGCTGAATAATGAGTTTACCTATAGTAAAGGTGGCAGCCCAAAGGAAGGTAAGGCCTATACCTTTAGAGCCGACCCGAAACGAGTTGAAAACCTGAAAACTATGGGTGTTGATATAGTGGGCCTTGCAAATAATCATGTCTATGATTATGGAAAGGAAGCGTTGCTTGATACGTTTGCAACCCTTGAAGGAGCTGATATCCCATATGTGGGAGCAGGCCGCACATTAAGTGAAGCCAGCGCACCAGTTTATATGCAGGTACAAGGCAAAACCATAGCTTTTGTTGCCGCATCCAGGGCAGAGAAATTTAAAATGACACCCCAAGCTACAGACACCGGGCCTGGAATTCTCAGATGCTATGATACCCAACTTTTTGATAAAGAAATTGCTGAAGCAGATGCCAAGGCAGATATAGTAGTTGCCTTGCCTCATTGGGGTACAGAGTACTCAACAGAGCTCGAGCCAGTGCAGACAGCCACAGCCAGGGAGTACATCGACGCAGGCGCAGATGTAATAATCGGTGCCCACACTCATTGCCTCCAAGGCTTTGAGTACTACAATGGTGTACCAATCGTCTATAGTCTTGGAAACTACTGGTTCAATGAAAAAACATTGGATACAATGCTTTTGACCTTGCACTGCTACGGTAATAACGACGAAAACCATATGGAAGTACTGCTGACACCAGCCCTCCAAAAGGACTGCACCACAGTATACATATCAGACCCATCAGCCCAGCGCCAGCTCTATGACAGACTGGAGAGTATCTCTGTAAATGTGGAGATTGGGGATGATGGCAAGGTTGTTGAGAAGGAATAGAAAGAATGAAAGGAGGCGCGTCAGATATAGATACGATTCAATTACAAAATAAAAACCTTTTAATTAAGCGCTACCATTAGATTTTTATCCATGCAACAGTTTGTAGACAGACGATTTCACGGATGTTGCTTGCAGTTTTTTCTAGCTTTTGGGATACTAAAATCACACTTGCAGGTGATTTTAGCGAAAGGAGAATGATGACATGGTCGAATTTGGCGAACAGCTTCGACGAGCACGCGAAGAAAAAGGAATGACTCAACAAACTCTGGCGGAACAACTGTACGTAACCAGGCAGTCTGTTTCACACTGGGAGTGCGGCGACAGATATCCTGACCTTATTACTACTAAGAAAATTTCCCAAATATTGGATGTTGGCCTCGATGACCTGTTATCTGGAAAAGATATGACCAAAGTAGTAGAAATCAATCCTGTAATTGAAAATAAAATAGTCAATAACATTACGATTATGTTTTTTGCTTTTGTAGCAATCTCGCGCTTATTTACTCTAGTACATATTTTAAATAACACCATCCCTGATGTGGGTTTAATTTATTTAATTAAAAATTATCCACTTAACGCAATCAGTAGTTTGAATGAAATATTGAAAGCTATTTTTCTTGTTACTATTTTCACCTATGGATTGTTCCAGGCAGTAAAAGAATCACTTTCACCTAAAAAAATCGGCACTAT
>JAILGH010000003.1 GCA_024697025.1 Pseudobutyrivibrio sp. | reverse complement strand
GGCGATATTCGCGAATATTTCGCACCAGGACGTGTTAATCTTATTGGAGAGCACACAGATTATAATGGAGGACATGTATTTCCATGTGCGCTTACCATTGGAACTTATGCAGTAGCAAGAAAGCGCGAGGATAGAATCATCAAGCTATATTCTGCAAATCTGGATAAGGTAGGAGTTGTTGAAAGCAGCTTAGATGAGTTAACAAATAAGGATGAATACAACTGGGCAAACTATCCATTAGGAGTTGTTTGGGCGCTAAAGCAGAAAGGTTCAGAAATTAAATCGGGATTTGATATTTGCTTTTGGGGCAATATTCCTAATGGCTCAGGCCTATCGTCATCTGCATCCCTAGAGGTGCTTACAGGTACAGTTATCAATGATTTATTTGAATTAGGCAAGACAATGACAGAGTTAGCCCTAGTTGGACAGTACTCTGAGAACAATTTTAATGGATGCAACTGCGGCATAATGGACCAATTTGCGGTTGCAATGGGACAAAAAGACCACGCCATTTTCCTTGACTGTGCAGATTTATCCTATAAATATGCTAGTGTAAAACTGCCAAATGCCAAGATTGTTATCACTAATTCAAAAGTAAAACATTCTCTAGTAGATAGTGCATATAATGATAGAAGAAACGAAAGTGCTAAGGCCCTTGCAGATCTTCAAAATGTATGTGGCATAGGATCTCTAGGAGAGCTTACCGATGAGGAATTTGAAAAATACGGTTCATCCATTAAGGATGATGTTTGTTATCGCAGAGCAAAGCATGCTGTAGCCGAGAATCAACGTACAATTAAAGCCGTAGAAGCTCTTAATAATAACGATATAGTATCCTTTGGCAAACTCATGAATGAAAGCCATATATCTCTTAGGGATGACTACGAGGTTTCTTGCGAGGAGGTAGATTTCTTGGTGGAAACTCAGTGGAAGCTTCCTGGAGTTATTGGAGCTCGTATAACAGGCGGTGGTTTTGGTGGCTGCACAGTAGCAATTGTAGAGAATGATGCAGTAGAAAACTTCAAAGAAACTGTAGGCAAAGCCTATAAGGATAAATATAATCTAGACGCTGAATTCTATGTAGTAGATATAGGAGATGGAGCTAAGAGAATAGCGTAAAATGAAAGGGTCACCTCAGTGAGGTGGCCCTTTGCTATTATGAAATACATTATAGGTAGCTAACCATTAGAATTTTGTCTATAAACAGCCTTTCTGCGTCCAATACCATTTAATTGGCTAAACTTGGAAGGTGTTCTACTTGGTCGATTAGATGTATTATTATAAAAAGTATCGAAATGTTGATAATCTATTGCTGGATTAGCAGCCATATCCCTACTAGTATCAGTATTAATAGTTGTTGTATTAGCAGCCGTTGCACTAATAGTTTCAGTATTAATAGCAGCTTCAGTATTGTCTAGGAATGACTTGTATCGTTTCTCAAGAACAGATGGCATAACATCTTCTTTAGAGAATCTTGAGAAATAAGAAGATTTTTTATCCTTATCCAATAGGTAGGTAAGATGCGAGCGAATATTAGCTTTCACTATTTCGCCTTCATTTTGTAGGTTTTTATCGTTGATATCTTTAAGGTCGCTGAGTTTTTTTGCGACTTCTCCGTATTTATTAGCTAATTCTACATAATTGGATACTTTATTATTTATATCTTCAAGATTAGTTTGACTAACCGCCATATCGAGACCTTTATTAATTGTTTTCCAATCGGAGTAATTCTTTAATAGTTCGGAAACCTCAGCCAATGAAATATCATTAGTACGATTGTCTAACTGTTGTAGTGAATCGACATTAGACTGATAATCTGTGACGGGTTTAAGTAAATTTTTAAAATGGTTTTCCACACTATTTATAGCAATTTCATTAAATTTATTTTTAGCTCCATTTATACTAGTAGAAAAAGAATTTTTAAAATTCATATAAGAGTTTAATACATTAGCATTACTATCATATAAACCAAAAGAAAGAAATACACCATTTTTACTAGTTATAGGTATAGACTTATTAATTTCATTAGCAATACTATTTCCTAAATTTAACACTTTTTGTGAAAGATATGTATCATATACATTTTTCTCTACATTAGAAAAGTTTATTTCATTGTAATTATCAGGATTATTCAAAAAGAATCTTAATCTGTTATATAAATTTTGAGAATAGTTTTTACCTGTATAAGCTTGATAAGGACTACCAGATATATATTCGGCGACACCCAGCTTATGACAGTAATTTGCAATATCTTTAATGTTTTCTGTATTGTTTATAAAAATATTCTTCGATTGTTCATTAAATTGATTCTGGAATATTTTTGCTCCCTCGAGTTTTCGTAATTTTACATGCAAAAGTGGATCATTAATATAAGAAACACTTTCTCCAGCATTATTTTTATTGATTCTAGTATAATTATTGATAAATAATTCATCAAAATAACGTGTTCGAGGAGAAGTAAGTTTGTTTAAAGAATCCGTTAGGTTTGTGTAATAATTTTTAATATCATTTATAGCTCCAGAATTAAAATTTGTATATAAATTTTTAATATCAGTACTTGCATTATTATATAAATCCTGCCATTCTTTCACATTATTGGAAAGAATTTCAGTGTTTTGTCTATAATTAGCCATTTTTTGTTCAATATCAAAATTATTCATAAAGTTCCTAAATAAAGATTCTTCATTATTATCTAGAGCTACGTAAGGTCTATTTATGGCTCCAAGGTGAAAGAGAAGACGATTAGATATACTCCTTTCTACTTCAGAAATTTCAAACATATGATTATTAGATGGATCAATATTCATAGCTGATCGAATAGTGCCCAAATAGTAAAGGCTTTTTATTTGTTCTAGGGAGCATCTATTAATTTCCTCGCTAGAAGGATAGATGTTGTTTATATGATTTATCAATGTGTCATAGTAGTTATCCGGTTGGGCAGGACGCAAAAAATTATAAAAATATGTTTGTAGTTCTTGGGTACGATTTGTATAAAATTTTAAAATATTATAGTCATTGTTGAAAGTAGGATTGTTACCATATTCAACTGCTACATTAGGATTATTAAATGTCTGAATAAAATTATTCAGTAAATTTTGCGCGTTAGTATAAGCGCCTAGTTTGGATTGTAATAAGTTTCTTAAATCTTCATATTTAGACATATTGTTACCTCCGTAATTAAAAGTTTGTATTAACCATAAAAATTTGCTCCCTCTATATATAATTCAAAAAAATTTTTTATTTTTTTCCAAAAAAAACCCATCGATTAAAATCGATGGGTTTTTCTCTATTTATTTCTAACGTAATTATATAGCATAAGTGAAATCTTGACGGTTATGGCATCTGAGAATTTTCGGACGTCATATCCGGTTAAATCAGCGAATTTATCAAGCCTATAAATCAAGGTATTGCGATGAATGAACATCTTTCTGGACGTCTCGGCTAAAGATAAATCATTGGCGAAAAATGCTTCTAAAAGGTTTAAGGTTTCCTCGTCAATTTGCGACAAGAGGTCGATATTTATATGCTTGTTTAAATACGCTTCAACTTCTCTGTCGGGAACATTAAATAGCAAGCGTCCAAGGCCAAGCTCTTCATAGCAATAGATGCGACCATTGCTGTTAAAGGTGTTACCGATTTCCATGGCAAGAATCGTGTCCTTATAAGCTGAAGGTAGCTCTTTAAAAGAATTAACCGGCTTGCCGTAGCTTAACTTAAATGACGCAAAAGCTTCGGTTTCAAGCATGTCTAGGTAGGAGCTAGCTGCAAGTACAATTTCTTCATTTGAAGGAATGGAATCATAGTTGATCACAAGAGCAATATGCCTAGAATCTATCTCTATAACTACATCCTTTGATTCAGGAAGCAAGCTCTTCAAAAGAGAAACCGTTTCCTTGTTGTAGTCATGCTGTGATTCAAGATAGAATACCTGACGAATCTTGTTTTCCTCTATGTGAAATCGATGCAAAGATGTAGCTGCATCGGAATATGCAATTTCACCTCTTAAAAACAGTCTAAATAAGCCAGTCTTGGAATCAATTACATTGAAGTGGACTATCAATTCCTTTAGCTTGTTTAATGTCTCTTCCTCGGATAAATCTGAATCGGAGATTTCAAAGCTGATTCCAGTAGCCTTATTAAGTTGCTCTAAAAGCTTTGCTTTTTTCTCATTAAAATCCATAAAAAAAGAGGTACCTTTCAAAAAGATACCTCTATTATAGCTTATTGGCTAAAGAGTAGCTATTTAAAATTAGTTAGCGATTGTAATCTCTGTATCCTTGTCAAAGAAGTGAGCCTTCTCCATATCAAGGGCAAACTTAACTGTGTCGCCACCTCTTGCTGTTGTACGTGGGTCAACTCTTGCAGTAACCTGTGTACCAGCAAAATCAAAGTATAAGTAAACTTCAGCACCGAGGAGCTCGTATACAGAAATCTGAGCTTCGATAACAGATGAAGCCTGTGTATCAACGTAAATCTGTGAATCGTGAATATCCTCTGGACGAACACCGAGGATAACAACCTTTCCACCGTAATTCTTCTCTGAAAGAGCCTTAGCCTTTGCAGGTGGAACCTGAAGGCTTGTGCCTGCAACTTCGATAGAAGAGCAATCTGCTGAAAGAGTACCCTCAAGGAAGTTCATCTGTGGAGAACCGATGAATCCAGCAACGAAGAGGTTGCATGGCTTCTGATAAAGGTTAGCTGGTGTATCAATCTGCTGAACAACACCGTCCTTCATAACAACGATTCTTGTACCAAGTGTCATAGCCTCTGTCTGATCGTGTGTAACGTAGATCATTGTTGCTCCAAGAGAATCATGAAGCTTGGAAATCTCAGTTCTCATCTGAACACGAAGCTTAGCATCAAGGTTTGAAAGTGGCTCATCCATAAGGAATACCTTAGGATTACGAACGATTGCACGACCCATGGCAACACGCTGTCTCTGACCACCTGAAAGAGCCTTTGGCTTACGATCAAGTAACTTCTCAAGGTCAAGGATTCTAGCTGCCTCACGAACCTTCTTGTCTATTTCATCCTTTGGCACTTTACGAAGCTTAAGACCAAATGCCATGTTATCATAAACTGTCATGTGTGGGTAAAGAGCATAGTTCTGGAAAACCATTGCGATATCTCTATCCTTTGGCTCTACATCATTCATGAGCTTGCCGTCGATGAGAAGCTCACCTGATGAAATTTCCTCAAGACCTGCAATCATACGAAGTGTTGTAGACTTACCACAACCAGAAGGTCCTACGAAAATGATGAATTCCTGATCCTTAATTTCAAGATTGAAATCGTTAACAGCATGGAAGCCATTAGGATAAATCTTGTTAATATTCTTTAAAGAAATGTCTGCCATAATAAAATATCCTCTCTTTTTAAATTTGGGTTGCCCCTTAACTAATAAAGATTATAGGAAAAGGCCATTTTGCGGACAATGTTAGAATAACCAAAAAATACAAAAGGCTTTCGGCATTTTAACAGCCCCTTGTAAAAACTGCACAATTAGTAACGGAAGATTTTTAGCAAATATCCCATACTTAAAGAATAAATTATATAAATTAACCCTTCTTATGATATAATGACCACGTATGGATAGAGAAAGAGAATTTGGGAGAATTCATTTATGGAAGCTTTAAAATATAGGAATCGTTTAAAGAGATATCTTAGATTCCCTCTATACATGCTCATTATATTTTTAATGGGCTGTATCGCAGTCAGCTTTGTAGACACAAGAATAGCTGGAATAATGACAGCATTTGTATTTTTGTATGGTGTGATTTGTTACATCTATTACAAGGCAAATCTAAAATCCTTTAAAAACACAATAATTGAATACGCAATCCATTACGGAACTGTGCAAAAGGAGCTTATCAAGAACTTCAGACTACCTTATGTTCTTTTGGATTCTACAGGTCGTATTATGTGGATGAATGCTGAATTTTGTAGGCTTGTTGATAAGAACAAGACTTATAACAAGTCAATTACTAGCATCTTTTCCGAGATTACCCGAGAGGGCATCGAGCATGCGAAGGATGACAGTTTTGATCTACACATCGACTACAACGAGAGAAAGTATTTGGCATGTCTTCAGCGTCTAGATATGACTGAGCCTCTTACAGGCAGTGGTTTGGTTCCAAATATGGATGAGCCGACTGATGGTTTAGTTTCTATCATTTTATTTGACGAGACAGACATTCAGGCTACCAAGGCCAAGATAAATGACCAGGCCATGGTCGTTGCTTTATTATATGTAGACAATTATGACGAGGTATTCGATCAAGTAGAAAACGCTAAGCGCTCAATGCTTCTTGCTCTTTTAGACCGAAAGATTAACAAGTATTTTGGTGAGGCAGAGGCTATAGTTCGACGTCTTGAAAAGGACAAATACCTTATTATTTTCCAGCATAAGTATCTTGAGACTTTTGAAAATGACAAGTTCTCAATTGTTGAGGATATTACTTCTATCAAGATGGGAAATGACAAGGACATTACTATCAGTGTAGGTGTTGGACTTGGAAGCGACAGCTATATTCAAAAGGCTCAGTATGCCCACATGGCTATTGACCTTGCGCTTGCTAGAGGCGGTTGTCAGGTAGTTGTTAAGAATGGTCAGAATGTTTCTTACTATGGAACTCACGGTAAGGAAGTAGAGCGTACTACTCGAGTTAAGGCTAGAGTTAAAGCTCAGGCGCTTCGCGAGCTTATGGAGACTAGAGAGCGAATCATTGTTATGGGTCACAACCTTTCTGACGCCGACTGTCTAGGTGCATCCGTAGGTGTTTTCTGTGCAGGTCGTGAGATTGGTAAACCAGTCAACATCGTTATAGATACAATTACAGGATCTATGAGACCTGTTGTAGAGAGTTTTACAGAAAAGCCAGACTATCCAGATGATATGTTTATCACAAGTGAGCAGGCTCTCAATCTTTGCAACGACAACACTCTTATTATGGTTGTTGATACCAACAGACCAAGCTATGTGGAGTGTCCAGGTCTTCTTTATAAGAATAAAAATATTGTGGTTATCGATCACCACAGGCAGGTGGAAGAAATAATTGAGAATCCAATTCTTTCTTACATCGAGCCTTACGCATCATCTGCCAGTGAGATGATTGCAGAGGTGCTTCAGTATTTTGCAGACAAGATTGCGATTACACCTACTGAGGCGGATTGCATTTACGCGGGTATTCTCATTGATACCAACAACTTTATGACCAAAACCGGAGTTAGAACTTTTGAGGCCGCAGCCTTTCTTCGTAGAAATGGTGCCGAGGTTACTCGAGTTCGTAAGATGCTTCGTGAAAATATGGAAACCTACAAGGCTCGCGCGGAGGTTGTTAGAAATGCAACTACTTTTAGAGGTGTATTTGCTATTTCAGAATGTGAGCCAGATGGCCAGTTGGAGAGCCCAACAGTTGTAGGTGCTCAGGCAGCCAATGAGCTTCTTAACATTGTAGGTATCAAGGCATCCTTTGTTCTTACTAGATTTATGGACAAGGTTTACATCAGTTCACGTTCAATTGACGAGATTGATGTACAAAGCATTATGGCAAGACTAGGCGGTGGTGGACATGTAAATATCGCTGGCGCACAGATTCAAAACTGTACAATAGATGAGGTTCGCAAGGATCTTGAAGAGACAATAGATAAAATGCTAGAAGAAGGAGAAATCAAACTATGAAAGTAATTTTACTTGCGGATGTTAAATCGCTTGGTAAAAAGGGCGAAGTTGTTGAAGTAAGCGAAGGCTACGCAAGAAACATGCTCTTTAAAAAGAAGCTTGGTGTAGAGGCAACTAACGCAGCGCTTAACGACTTAAAGCTCCAAAATAAACATGATGAAAAGGTTGCTCAGGAAAATTATGAAGCAGCCGTTGCATTTGGAAAAGAAATCGAAGAGTGGAAGGTAGAGACCAAGATTAAAACTGGTGAAGGTGGAAGGACCTTCGGTTCAGTTTCTACTAAAGAAATAGCTGAGGCTGCTAAAAAGCAGTACGGCAAAGAAATCGACAAGAAAAAGATTGTGCTTGATGAGCCAATCAGAGCACTTGGCACCTACGAGGTAAAGGTTAAACTTCACCCAAAGGTTACCGGAACTCTGAGGGTTCATGTAGGAGAGATGTAATCATAAAGATTACATCTCTCCGTAAATGGCATACAAAATGTAAAGATAATTTACATTTTGTATGTCCGAACAAAGTGAGGATTAAACTGCAGCTTTCCTTGGCTGCAGTTTAACCCAGGAGAGCAATAATCATCACAAAAATATTTTGAAGGACATCAAATAATGGAAGACGTTATTCGAAGACAGATGCCGAATTCTTTAGAGGCGGAGCAGTCAGTTATAGGCTCAATGATTGTAGATAGAGATGTCATAGTCGAATGTTCAGAGATTCTTCTAAAAGAGGATTTCTATCATCAGCAGTATGGTATTCTTTTTGAAGCAATAGTGGAGCTTTATAATGCAGGCGAGCCTGTTGATGAGGTCACATTACAAAACAAGTTAAAGGAAAAGGGTGTTTCACCTGAGGTGGCATCGTTAGAGTATATCCAAGAGCTTGTACTAGGTGTGCCTACAACAGTTAATGCCAAAAGCTATGCCAATATTGTCAAGGACAAGGCATTACTTAGAAGTATAATTAAAGTAAATCAAAATATTGAAAACATGTGCTTTGAGGGTACAGAAGAGGTTGATGATATTCTTAATCAGACTGAGAAGGATATTTTCTCTCTAGTTCAAAATCGTGGTGAGACAGATTATGTACCTATAAGACAGGTTGTTATGAATGCCATCGCCAAGATTGAACAGGCATCTAAACAAAAGGGTGCTGTAACTGGTATTCCAACAGGTTTTATCGATTTAGATAGGCAGACAGCAGGATTGCAGCCTTCGGATTTAATCCTTATAGCAGCTCGTCCTTCAATGGGTAAGACGGCCTTCGTGCTTAACCTTGCTCAGCATATTACAATCCACGAGCACTTGTGCGCAGCCATATTCTCTTTGGAAATGTCAAAGGAACAGTTGGTTAACCGTCTGTTCGCCCTTGAATCCAGAGTAGATGCTCAAAAGCTTAGAACAGGTAACCTTCAAGAGGCAGACTGGGAAAACCTCATAGAGGGTGCTGGTAAAATCGGTAACTCAAAGCTTATCATTGATGATACTCCTGGTATTTCAATCAGTCAGCTTCGAAGCAAATGCCGTAAATACAAGATGGAGATGGGACTTTCAATCATCATCATCGACTACTTACAGTTGATGTCAGGTAATGGCAAATCTGAAAGTAGACAGCAGGAAATTTCCGAGATTTCTCGTTCACTTAAAGCTTTGGCCAGAGAGCTTAACGTTCCGGTTATTGCACTTTCACAGTTATCCCGTGCGGTAGAGCAGCGTCCTGATCACAGACCAATGCTTTCCGACTTGCGTGAGTCCGGAGCTATCGAGCAGGATGCCGACGTAGTAATGTTCATCTACCGTGATGATTACTACAACCACGACACCGAGCTCAAGAACGTTTCAGAAATCATCGTTGCTAAACAGCGTAACGGTCCTATCGGAACCATAGAGCTTACCTGGCTCCCAGAGTACACGCGTTTCGCCAACCGCGACCGTAGCCAGTACGCAAATCACGAAGAGTAAAATTAAAGCCATAGCTAATTTTAGCTATGGCTTTTTTGTTTGGGTTAATTCGTATATACGATAAAATTTATTTGACCACACATTTTATAATTTAATTATGATATACTTAAAAAAGTGATGTTAATATAAGTTAATTAATAGTTTATCAATGAATCTATATTAAACTATGTGACAACAGGGGGGGATTATGTTAAAGATTGCTATTTGTGATGATGATAAAAATGTATCTAGCTATATAGAGGCCTTTGTCAAACCAGAATGTATTGCACAGGGTATAAGAGCAGAAATAGAAGTTTTTTCTGACGGATATTATTTGCTTAAGAGCTTTGAACAGGGAAATAATTATAATATTGTTTTCCTGGATATTGAAATGCAGAAAATGGATGGCATTGATACTGCACGTAAAATTCGAGAGATTAATCATTCTTCAATTCTTATATATGTTTCTAGTTATGATGCATATTTAAAGGAATTATTCGAGGTGGAACCATTTCGGTTTATTTCTAAGCCCATAGACGAAAAAAAGTTAAAGCAGTATTTTACTGAAGCCTGCCAAAGGTTTTTTAACAAGAACGAAGGTTTTTTTCAATTTTCATTTAACAAAGAGATTCAAAGAATTCCCCTAAAAGATATTGTATATTTTGAAAGTAATAATCGCGCAATAACAGTTTATCTGGAAGATGGAACAGATGCATATTTTTATGGAAAATTAAATGAGGTTGAAAATGAATTAAAGAATAGTGGTCATTTGTTTTTGAGAATTCACCAGTCATTTTATGTAAATTATAACTACGTATCTAAGATGAATTATTCATTTTTAACTGTAAATTGGAATAACGATGAAGTTGATTTAAAGATTAGTGAAGACCGACAAAAGCTGGTAAGAAATACTATATTCGATTTGGCAGAAAATAAAATGACAGTTTAGGATATTATAAGGGGGAAAAATGGATACAATAGCAACAAAAATCACAGAATATATTCTTAAAAAAGATATTATTTCAAAAGAAAACTTTGAAATATATAAATATGGCTTTGTTTGTTTTATTGAGTTGGCACTAAGCACATTAACCAGTGTGGTGATTTCGTTATATCTAGGAATGTTTTTAGAATGTTTATTCTTCTTCCTTCTTTTTATACCACTGAGATCATTTGGTGGAGGTATACATATGGATAAATACTGGCAATGTTATATAGTTTCATGTGCAGTACTAACAGTGTCACTTTTACTGGTAAAATATGTTACACTTCCAACTTGGGCTTCAATGCTAATGATTATAGTAGGAGTAATTTCTTTGTATATTATTGGGCCTATCAATCATGCAAACAGAGATGTGACAAAGGAAGAAAACGCTATTTTTATTAAAAGAACAAATATTACATTAGCACTTAGTATAATAATTTCATTTATATTATTGTTTTTAAAGAATAGTAAATTTCTATTTTTGGAAGCAATAGTATTTATGTTTTTGTTGAGTACGGCAGTACTTGTTAAGTTTCAACAAAGGAAAAAGCAGATATTAGATTAATCCTGTTTTATATTTAAATACAGAATAGTCATATATCCTTTTTCTATGGTAGGAATCTCAACATGCCCTTGGTGGGCTTCAATGATTTGTTTTACTATCAATGTGCCTAGTCCATGACGTAAATCTAATCTATCATCTAAAGCTTTCATATAGTGAGGCTTTTCTAGCTCTTTGCGCTTATCTTCAGATATTCCCACTCCATCATCTGATACAACAAGTTTAAAAGTGTTATTTGCCTTTGTTAAACTTATAAAAATATTGCAGCCATTAGTGTTATGATTAATACTATTGTTTACTAAGTTTGACAAGGCTCGTGTTATAAGTCGACTATCACATTCTATAAGAGATGACTCCACATCTTCAGAAATACTTAGTTCTATGGAATATGAATCAGAAATGCCACTGTTTAAGGTATCTGCAACAAAGCTACGTAATAGCTTTGAGAAGCGTACAGAAGAGATTTGAAGTGGTTGCATATCGTATTCTAACATAGAAACTAAATTTAAATCAGAAACTAATTGCTTGATTTTTAAACAATTGGTTTCAATAGCTTCTGAGTAATTTCGTATATACGAATCAACATTTGTATCAGTTTTTATCTTGTCTGAGTAACCTAGAATAATAGATAGAGGTGTTCGTATATCATGAGACACGCCAGAAATCCAATTTGCTCGTGCAGTATTTTGGCGTGAAATAATATTTGAAGCCTGGTTTATACTTTCAGAAATATTTTTTAAATCTCCCCCAACATTAACAAAAGCAGGCTCGCCTTTAGAGAGATTTTCTATTCCATCTAAAATAGGTTCAATGTTTTTTGTCAATCGTCCCTTAGAACGATAGTAAATCAGAAAAATAAAAAGACAATCGACAAAAAGAACAATCAAGCAAAAGAGAGGAATTTTTCTAAGAGCCGAAGTAGAAAAAGAATTGTTTATAATCTTAAAATAGCTGTCCTTTGGATAACCTAAGATTAAAAGACCATCGTCGTTAGCTTCGATGAAAACTGGATAGTCAAGAAGATAACCCTTAGAAAATATGGCAACATCAGTCATAGAAAAGGATGAAGGAAAATTTTTAGGTTCATCCATAGTCCAAGTAGGGATACCAGAATTGTCGATAAAAGCAGCCCAGATATTATTAGAACGAAGCTTATCGCAAGCTGCATCAGAAATGGAATCCTTTGTTGAGTTTTCAGAGACAAAGGAAAGCATATGTCTAGGGGATATGGCACCATAATCTTTTGAAACAACACCAAAGAAGGTAACAATAAAAATAAAAATATTAAGCATAATAAGTGCCAATATTAAAAATATTAATGAAGAAAGATGTTTAGAAACAAATTTTAAATATGATTTCATATCTATTAATTCCTCGTAATCAATCGATAACCTAAGCCCTTTATTGTAATAAGTGAATTTGGGGTCGATGGATTAATTTCAATTTTTTCTCTGATTCTTCTAACATGAGCATTCAAACTGTTTTCATATCCATATGGATTATCACCCCAAAGTGCTTCGCATAAATTATCAACGGTAACGATTCTACCGGAATTATCTGCGAGGGTCTTTAGAAGTAAGTGTTCTTTTGCAGTAAGAGGAATAATTTCAGAGCCTTTAATTACCTCTGCACGATCGAAGTCTATGTCGCATCCATCAAGTTTGATAATAGGGGAATCCTCTTTGTAGCATCTACGAAGGACAGCACTAATTCTAAGAACCAACTCCTGAGGCAAAAAAGGCTTCACGATATAATCATCAGCGCCTAATCCAAGGCCCATCAATTTGGAATCAGAAGCGTCCTTTGCAGTTAAAAAAATAATAGGAATTTTGTGTATGCTTTGAATTTGATTGTAAAGTGTAAAACCATCTCCGTCTGGAAGCATTACATCTAAAACGGCTAATTCAGGAAAGGAATGATTGCAGGTGTCTAGTGCGTCTCGTATCGAAGAAGCCGTAAGAATATTAGTAAAACCAGCTTCTTCCAATATAGATTTAACAAGGTTTAGAAGTTCTGGTTCGTCATCAACTATTAAGATTTTTTTTGAAAAAATAAACGTATTCATAATATTGTTACCTTTCGATAAGAGTATAGCATATTTGTCTAGGAAAATATCAGTATTTTCCTTAGAAAGAAAAAAAGTAAGGTAAAAGTAAGGTAGATGAAAAGTTAAAGTCAGAACGAAGTTTTAAGATGTAATTGTAAACAAGAAAAAATGGGAGGTAAACAAATGGAGAACATTATTAGTACAAGAGGATTAACAAAAAAATACAAAAATTTTATTTCAGTAAATAACTTGAACATCAATATTAAAAGAGGTTCTATATATGGATTTTTAGGACCTAACGGAGCAGGAAAATCCACAACAATGAAAATGCTTCTTGGAATGACAAATCCTACAAGTGGAAAATTCAGAATTGATGGGAAAAAGATGCCTGAAGATAGGATTGAAATTTTAAAGGAGATAGGATCTTTTATCGAATCTCCTGCATACTATCCAAATCTTACAGGACGTGAAAATCTGGATATTATCAGAAAGATACTAGGACTAAACAAAAGAGATGTTGAAGACGCTTTGGAATTAGTTGGTTTAACGGAGTTTGGTGACAGACTGGTTAAAAAGTATTCTCTAGGAATGAAGCAAAGATTAGGACTTGCTGGAGCATTAATTGGAAAACCACCTATTCTAATTTTAGATGAACCTACCAATGGATTAGATCCTGCAGGAATTCATGAAATAAGAAATCTTATAAAATCTCTTCCAAAAAAATTTGATTGCACAATAATGATTTCATCTCATATGCTTTCGGAAATAGAGCTTATGGCAGATGATATAGGAATATTGAATCACGGTAAGTTACTCTTTGAGGGTTCCATGGATGAACTTAGACGAGAGGCAAGGAAGCAAGGATACAATGATGACAATTTAGAGGATATGTTCCTTTCTATGATTGATGCAGATAACGATGCAAGAAAGCAGAGGGCAGTTCTATGATTGCTTTAGAATTTAAAAAGGAAAAGAGAACAGGAATTACACTAATACTATTTCTCACTGGAATCCTGGGAGCTTTGTATGTGTTGCTAAATTTTAAAATTAGAGGTGAAACACTACTAAATATGCCATTGGATCCTATGGATATTTTGCTGACGCAATTATATGGAATGATAATGATATTAAACATGTTTGCATTGATAGTTACTACAAGTATAGCTTATTCAATGGAATTTACAGGAACAGCAATAAAAAAAATGTACGTGTTACCTGTGAAAATGTGGAAAATATATTTGGCGAAATTCTTAATTATAGTAACCATGCTTTTTGTTGCGATATTGCTTCAAAACGTGGCATTAGCGTGGATTGGCTCAACTAAGTTACCACAAGGCCAATTTGAAGTGGGTGAACTTGTAAATTATTCCGTATATACGTTTATAACATCACTTCCAGTGCTTAGTTTTATGTTAATGATATCGTCATTTTTTGAAAATATATGGGTGACGCTTGGAATAGGCGTAGCGGGATTTTTAAGTGGTATGGCCTTTGCAACAGCAGGAAGTAACGTCAAATTAATACATCCATTTATAGTGATGTTTAAACCGGCAATTGAAATGACGGCACAAACTAACGTAAATACGATAATAGTAGCGCTTGTTGAAACAATAGTATTTCTTGCATTAGGAATAATAATTTCAGAAAAGAAAAAGGTTGAATAAGGAGGAAATATGTTATCGATAGAATTTAGCAAAATAAAAAGATCATGGATTGTTCCTTTATTATTTATAGCACCTATATTGGTAGTGGCAACAGGAGTAGCAAGTTTAAGTAGATATCTGACTCCAGAATACACCAGTGCTTGGCCAGCAATGTTTATACAAAGTGCGCTAGTTTATTCATATTATCTGTTACCACTTAGCATGATAATAGTATGCGTAATGATATCAGCTAGAGAAACACAAAACAATGGTATTTTAAAAATGCTTGCTTTGCCAGTAAGTAGACAAAAAATGTCACTATGCAAGTTTGCGGTGATAGTGTTCTTTTTGCTAATGGAAATACTAGTATTCTTTGTAGCTTTTGTTATAGCAGGAATTATAGCGACAAAAACGAATAATGTAGAGGAAGCATTGCCGTTGGGATACTTGCTAAGCTGTTGTGCAAAACTGTTTATTACTATGCTACCTGCCACAGCATTTATGTGGGCAATAACAGTACTCTTTGAGAAGCCGCTATTATCTATTGGATTAAATCTATTACTGGTAATACCAGGTGTACTAGTGGCTAATACCAGTGCATGGCTTTGTTATCCATATTGCTATAGTGGATATTTGGTTACATGTTCGCTCTATAAGTATACAACAGAAGCAAACACATCAGTATTTCAGCCGTTCCCATTTGCAATATATGCAACAGTCCTATTTATTTTAGCATTAACTATATCAGTAGTAAGATTTGGAAAAAAGGAGATGTCTTAAAAATGGAAAATAAGAAAATTAAAACAATGGAAAACGCAGGTTTAATTGCAAATATATTGCCAGTAGTTGCTCTACTGCCTGGCTTGTTAAATATGAAATTGTCTTCAGGAATTCAGGGCGCATGGGGATTTATCAACGTGATTCTGGTGGTTATTGGAATAGTGTTAACAATAGTGACAGTAAGAATGAAGTCACAAAAGAATATTGTAAACATTGTTTCAATCTGCATAAGCGTCTTATGGGTACTGCTATTGGCAGGAATAGTATTAGTTGCCGTAGTTGCAAATGTTAAATAGTTTTTGGAAAAACAACAAGCAAATGGGGGAAAAATTACAAGAGCTAAGAAGTTAAAAATCTTTGTGATAACATCCAATCATAATCTTATTTGAGAAGGAATTGGAGGACTATTATGAACAAAGAAATTAACGCACTTACAAACCCTATCGAGGAAAAGGAACTTGAGCAGATTTTAGGCGGTGGCGGCGGAGTTATTCCTACAATCAGCCACGAGTGTAACATGAACACATGGCAGTTCATTTTTACATGCTGCTCATAAGCAACATCAAAATCAAATATTTTTTAAGAAACTTTAACAACTAAGAAACTAATAATTATTTTTGATTTCTCGGATAGGATTTTTCTAAGCCGCTTGGATTATTCCTAGGCGGCTTAGTTTTTCTTTCTAAGAATATTTCTTCTTAATTAGGAAAAGAGATTTTTAAAAATGTGTTTAGGCAATGCAAGAGAAGGAAAAGGGTGGATTAATCATGGTAAAAAGCTTTGGAAAGAAATATATTGATTATATTTTTGAAAATATAAGTGATGATGTAAAAAGCAACAGTCTGCCTGAACAGCAGATGGATAAAATAAAGTACAGTATAGAAAAAATAATATTTCAAAAATGCTTTAAATCATTACTATATTGTTTGAATGTGGCAAGAGTAGAGGGAAAGCTTAAAGGTTCAACAGCTGAGGAGAGATACATTTATTTTTGTGAAGAAAAAGACGTTATTATAGAGAACATGAATAATAGTTTTCCAAAAATGACTATGCAAATCAGAAAAGAAATAAAAGGGAAACTATTATATTTAATAGAGGTGGTAGAAGATTATTTAGCAAACAAAGAAGAGATATGCAGACAATTGATGGATGAGGAACAAGATATTGTAGATATTAATCTTGGTGGAGATTGGCACAACGATAAATGTGTAGTAATTTTTGAATGCAGTAAAGGTGGAAAAGTTGTTTTTAAACCTACAAAAGGTGGAAACATAGATTTTCTTAAAGGAATTTCACGTTTCTTTTTTGATGATGAATACAGCTCTAACTATGGTGCATACATGACCGATAAAGGCACATGGGTGAAATTTGTAGAGCATAGAACTCTGGAAAATAATGATGATATCAAGGAGTTTTATTATAACTACGGAAAGCTTATTTTCATGACATACATTTTAGGAATAAATGATATGCATTATGAAAATGTAATCGCAAATGGAAAATATCCGGTTATAACAGATGTTGAAACTATTTTTTCATCGTATTTATTTTTTGGAACGCATAGCTTTGGGTATGATGCACAATATAAAGGAGTTAAAAAATTATTATACGGGACAACAGCGACAGGATTAGTGCCAATATTCACAATGTCTGAGTACTTCGGGGGAGATGTGAGTTGTTTGTCAAATACTGGTTTTAAAATAAATGTTGAGAAATTAAAGAATGAGTACAGAGATGATATGAGCATTCAGGTAAAGGAAGAAATGATATCAAGTGATACACATTTACCTTGTTCAAAAATCAATCCGTTGGAATATGGTTCAGATATTATTAAAGGATTCGATAAAGCAAATGAAATATTTAAGGAAGAAAAAGGTGACATATATAAATATGTTCAAAGTAATTATAAGAAAATTGAATCAAGAATAATTTTGAACATGACGAAAGCCTATGCAAAAATTTTGAGGATAAAAAATGATGTTAATTATAGAATGAATCCAGAAAAATTCGAGCAGTTACTGATGAGGTTAAAGAGAAACAATCAATTTAATCAAAGAGTATTTGAACATGAAGTCAAGGAACTTTGTAACGGAAATATCCCAAGTTTTTACTGGAATGCGGAAGAAAAATGTGTATTTGGTAACGAAAGTAATCAAAGAGAGCGAATAATGGAGGTAGAATCTTTTGATGAGACGGTAATTAAGGAGATTATTGATTATCAAACAGATGAGTTCGAGATTCAAGAACAGAGAAATTTAATTTATAACTCGATATTATCAAGCATTGTACTTCGGTTAAATTTTAAAGGTGAGGATTTGAATCTATCCATAGAGGATAATGATAGTGCTAAGCAATCGGTTTTAAGAGAAAACATTGATAAAAACATTATTCTTGGAAAAGATGGTACGGTGGCCTGGATAGGTCTTATGGTAAATGATCAGGAGCAACTGGAATACGCTTTGATTGATAGTTCACTATATTCAGGACTTATTGGTATAGGCTTAATGTATTATGCTGAATGGAATAGATTTAAGGATGAAAGCGCATTAAAGGCGATACAGGGTATCGTAAATACGTTAAATAAAGAATATGAAATGGGAAAGTTTTCAAGTTTTGACATCTCATATTTTAAAGGATTAACAGGAATATATAGCTTTGTTTCAAAGATAGGAAAGATACCAGAAATCAACTTAAACGGATTAAAAGAAAAACTTGAGCTATTAATAAAGGAAAATATCAAATATACAAACTGTTACGATACATTATCAGGTATAAATTCCGCCGTAATTTATTTTTATACAAATGATGACAACAGCGATTTTAGAAAAGAAGTACTTGATAATATTGGCAAGCATTTCCTGGAAAATTTTAAAATCGAAGAAATGCAAAAAAGTTTCAACTACGCAAGCTTTGCCCATGGATATTCGGGTGTAATGACAGCACTGTTTTGTCTAAATAAAGTATCGCCTAATAATGATTTCGTAAGGATAATAAAGGATTTATATTGTTTTGAAAAATCATTGAGGTTATCGGATTACAACTGGATAGATAAGCGCCGTGAAGAAATAGGAAGTTCACACTTTTGGTGTCATGGCTCTCTTGGAATTATGACATCAAGATTAATATGGCTTAAGTATGGATTTTTAAAGGAAGGTATTCTTAAAGAATCTGAAGAAGATATAAAGAATTTGTTGAGAAAATATAAGGAAAATATATTAAAAGGAAAATATGATACAAAAAATTATTCTTTATGTCATGGAAACTTTTCCTTTATAGATTTTCTTATTTCTTATGAAGCAGTTTTGGGCGAAAGAGTAGAGGATGATTATTGGAGGAGCCTAAGCGAAAAGGCTAAGGCAAACGGTTATAGCTGTATAGGTGCACCAGGAGCAATAAATGCGTTGGGCTTTATGGTGGGAGAAGCAGGTATAGAGTACTTATTAGATAGAAAAGAGCAAACTTCATTAAAGTCTGTTTTAGCTATGGAAGCAATTTAGGAGGTTAAATTTGAAAATTGTATTACAAACAAGCCAATCTGATTGTTTAATAGCCTGTGCGACAATGATAATGAGTAGTTTTGGTAGTAATATTCCAGCATACGTTTTGGCAGAGAAAATAGAATTATCAAAAGCGGGGAGCAATGTACTTCAACTTAGAGAAGCGTTAAGAGAATTTGGTTTTGGAGTAGATGGATATAAAGTAGAAAAGATAGAGACAAATGATATATTGCCGGCAATAGCGTATGTAAATAATAACCACTTCATTGTCATAACAAAGGTTAAGAGTAAATCAATTGAAGGTATTGATCCAGCCATAGGTAAAATTAAATATACAATTGAAGAATTTAATGAGATATATAGTGGTGTAATAATTAAGATGTTTCAAACCGAAAAGAAGTGTCTTAAGAATAAGACAACACTGGCTATCGGCCGATTCAAAAATTCAGGGCTAGGAAAACTCCTTGTAGGAATGATGTTTGCAGCAGTTACAACGCAGATTGTTGCGATGAGTTACTCATATATATATCAATCTTTGATAGATGATTCTCCAAATAAAAAAGTATTCATTATTCTGATAGCAGCAATAATAGTATTGTGCTTAGGAAGCTTGATACAAGGTATATTAACAAATAAGTTTAATATTGTATTTGAAAAAGTATTTGGAAACAATTTAGTTGATCAAATTGTTGCAAAGAATTATAAGTTCTTTTCCTTTAGAAGTAACGGTGATTTGTTATATAGAATCAACGCTAGAGGAACAATTAAGGATACATTGTTATTAAAGCTGGTTCCTTCGATAATAGCGTTGTGTACAATTATTCTTGTACAGATAATGCTATTTTTAAAGAATAGTGTCATTGGATTCGTTTTTACGATATTTTCTTTGATGTATATTATTTTATACGTATTAATTGGATTAAGCATTTATGCGGCAAGTAACAAATATACGCAAAAGATAATAAAGCTAAATACGACAAGTGAAAATATCATTAGAGCTGTTTTGACAATAAAGGTATTAGGCGTTCAAAAAAGTTTTACTGAAAAGTGGCACAATGAAAATGAAGCACAGACAAAAGAGTATGGAATACTTGTTTTATTACAGAGCCTGCAAAATGTTATATCTAATATATTTTTATATATTGTTCCAATAGCAACTATAGTAATCGGAAGCATATGGAAAGAGCAAGATTTTGTGAAACAAATGGCGCTATTACCACTTTTGTATTTGGTAATTCAAAACATAACTGTAATAGGTCAAGCCTTTAATTCAGTTTATTCGACTCTTCCAATAATCGATAAGACAAAGGAGCTAATTGACGAGGGCTACATGCAAGATAGACAAAGAATGTATGAAGAAAATGCCGAAAATCTAATTAGTATAAGAGATTTGTCGTATCATTATGGTAGCAAGCAGATTTTTAAAGATGTTAATCTTAACATAAAAAAAGGAAAACGATATGCTGTAATAGGTAGATCTGGAAGTGGAAAGTCCACATTTTTAAAGGTAGTTGCAAACCTATTATGTGATTATCAAGGAGAAGTTGTATTTGATAAAAATGTAGATGGTACACCAATTTATATGGATCAAGATACCACTATAATTGATGGTTCGATTATGGAGAATATTATTTTTGGCCAAAAAGACATTTCACCAGAACGAATTGATCAAATGGCAAAGGCTATAGGGTTAGATACGATAATAGAAAATCAGCCATTGAAGTGGCAAACTGAAATAGCAAAAGGAAAAAATCTTTCTAGAGGACAAGAACAGAGAGTGTGTCTGGGAAGATGTTTGCTGAAAGAATCCGACATATATTTGTTGGACGAGGCAACCAGCAATATAGATGTCATCGACGAAGAAGCTATAATTAATAATTTGCTAACAAGTGGTGGTATCTTAGATGGAAAAACCGTTTTCATTTCAACACACAAGCTTAGTTTAATTAGTTATGTTGATGAGATAATATTTATTGATAATGGGAAAGTATATACGGGAACACAAGAGGAATTGTTACATAATAACCAAGCCTATAGGGAGTTGTTCCAAAAAAACGATTTGCAAATTAATCTGACTGGTGAAGAATTAACAGAGCTGGTCGGATAAATAAAAAATCAAGGCGGAAAATTTAAATTATGATGAGAATTGCTATTTGTGACGATGATATAAGTTTCACATCAAAAGTTGAAGAATTACTATTAAAAGAATTAAATGCGGTAGAAACAAAAGCAGAGATTGATATATTTTTTGATGGCGATTCATTAGTTAAGGCTATGTCTTTTGGAGAAAGATATAGCCTGATTTTAATGGATATTGAAATGAAAAAAGTTGATGGAATAATGGCGGCAAAAGCCATACGTCAAATAGACAAATCTGTGCTTATAATCTATATCTCGGGATATGACAGCTATTTAAAGGAGCTATTCGAAGTAGAGCCTTTTAGATACATATCGAAGCCATTAGCTATAGATAAATTTAAAAAGTATTTTATGGAGGCAATTCATGAAATAAGCAAAAATGAAAACTATATAAAATATACTTTTAATGGAGAAGAAAGTAGAGTTGCACTCAAGGACATAGTATATTTTGAGAGCAATAATCGCATTATAACAATTCATCTCAATGACGGAAGTGAAAGAAAGTTTTATGGAAAATTAAACAAGCTTGAAAAGGAAGAGCTTAAAGATAATAATTCGTTTATACGTATTCATCAGTCATATCTCATTAATTATTATTATGTAAAGAAGGTTACGTTTTCTGAGGTAGTATTGGTTAAAAAAGGCCAAGAACTGTGCTTAGGTATAAGCGAGGATAGAAAAAGTAAAGTAAGAAATAGCATATGCAAAATAGCAGCAAGTAAGACTAATGAGTCATAAATATTATTCCTCTAATTTGGTTTTTTTGATAAACTTATATACATCATAAAATCAAAAAATAATTGTAGGAGGTTTATTATTTTTCATGCCTGAATATGTGACTTTAATATCAACAATACTGCTGGCAGCTTTGCACGTATTGATTGTAAGCAAGGCCATGCGGGTGTTGTTGGGGACCGGGGAGAGGGATTTTAAGAGTTATGTATTATGGACATGCTTTTTTTTGTTTAGTGTAGTATCAAATTACAATCAAGAAATGTCAAACGATTTACGTTTGGTAGGAAACATACTTTTTATGTCCTTGTTAGCAATAGGCACCAGGACTGCGCCACTAAAAATCAAGATTGCATTTTCTTTAATAATGAGTTCTGTGTTATTACTTGTAGAGGTAATAACTGTGCTCATAATACAAGCTTTTCACGTACAAGGAGAAGGACCAGTGGGCATAGCAAGTTTTTTGTCCAAGATGATTATCATTATTGGTTTAGTAGTACTCGAAAAGTTCAAAAGGAAAACGTATTTAATAGATATTTCTATACGAGGATTTTTACTTTTATCTATGATTCCGCTAGTAAGCATATATTTTATAAAGGAAATTATAGAGATTGCAACCAAATATCCTGAATATGATGGATTTGCGGGGATAACAAGTGGCATCCTTTTGTTAATCAACTATGTAATATTTGATGTGTATGATTGGTTGAGAAAGGAAGCACAGCTTAAGGCAAATAATAAGCTTTTTACTCAGCAGTTGGAAATGTGTAGTAGGCAAACTGCTGAACAAGAGGCGATGTATAATGAACTGAGACGTATGCGTCATGATATGAAGAATCATTTGGCAGGAATACTTGCAATGATTGATTCAAAAAGAGTTGAAGAAGCTCATGATTATATAGAACAGCTTGTAGATGGAGGTATGATTACTCAATCGCAGGAAGTATCAAAGAGCGGGCATGTAGTGGTAGATGCATTGGTTAATAATAAATATGCAATTGCAAAAATGAATGATATAGAATTCAACTCAAATATTTTTATTCCAAACAAATTGCCATTTAAAAATGAGAATCTGGTGATTATTATAGGTAATCTATTAGAAAATGCTATAGAGGCCTGTAAAAAAGTTAGTAGGGATAGAAGATTTATTAACCTTGAAATTAACTATGAAAAATCTATGCTACATATATGTGTAAAAAATAGTTGCATAGATGAAAAGAGGGAAATAATCGGAGGGACGATAAGTACAACAAAAAGTGATAAAGCTAATCATGGAATGGGGATATTATCCATGAAGCAAGCGGCGAACATATATGATGGAGATGTGATGTTTAAGGATGAAAAGACAGAGTTTATAGCTGTTGCTGTTTTATATGAGACGGAATAAATTACAAGCAAACTCGTATTATCAACATGAAGGTAATTAATTATTCAACAAGTAATATAATGATATCATCACGTTGAGGGAGGTTTTGAAATGAAAAAATCAAATAATGTAGCAGCAAAATTGTTGGAAAAGGTGGCTAGAACATCAGTAAAAATGCAAGCAGATTCTCGCTGCATGTTTATGATTCATCAGCCAAAAATGCCAGAAGGTATTAGAAAATTTTGCAAGTAACTAAAAAAGCCACCGCATTAAGCGATGGCTTTAAAACCGGATTTCTTGAAGTTAAAATTAACCCTGAGAAATAGCACCTGTTGGGCAAACACCTGCACATGTACCACAGTCAACGCAAGCACCTGCATCAATCTGGAACTGTGAATCGCCCTGTGAGATAGCGCCTACTGGACACTCTGGCTCACATGTGCCACAAGATACGCATGAATCAGAAATAACGTATGCCATAATTAAAATCCTCCTTAAAATCTTATTGATATAAATTATCAAAATCTAACCGATGAAGATATAATACAACTAAATTGTGTCTAAATCAAGAACAAAATTGTATTTTTTAAAATACTGCTAAAAATGGGGGATTATAATGTTTGAGCGAACTAACCCTCGTTGATTCGGGCTAACAAAAGTTTAAATTGTGTACACAACTTCTGGAATGATTGCGCGTAATCAAATTGTACTTAATCACCAACAAGATTGATATGTCATTGCTAATTTAGATTATCCATGATATTATTCTGAGAGGTAAAATCTTAGAAAGGAAGGGTTTAGCAATGGCAAGAGTTACAAAAGCTACTATGATTGGTGAGCTTCTTCAGATTGATTCTGAAATCGCTCCTATTTTACTTAATATTGGCATGCACTGTCTTGGATGCCCATCATCACAGATGGAGACAATCGAGGAGGCTGCTATGGTTCATGGAATCGACGCTGATGATCTTGTAGAAGAAATCAACACATTCCTTGATTCAAAGGCTTAAGAGCATAACAAAAGAGCTAGTAGATACTAGCTCTTTTTTAGTGCCACTAAACATTTTAAATTAACGCTAATGTCTGTACTGCTTGGTCGTTAATAATTGTCTCGTAATGTTCAGACATATACTGAGCTGTACCAACTACGAAATTTTGCTGGTCACTATACTCAGAAAGTATGTTACATACCTTGTTATAAGTTTCAGCTGATTGTTCTGATTTGCTGACTATAAGATAGTAACGGTCATCAAACGGACTCTTGTATAGAGAATTCTTGCCTGAATAAAATGGAGCTAAAATATTAGCTAATCTCATAACTTCCTCGATGTCATCAAAGACAAACATCTTGGTAATATCAACTGGTAATCCTTCGGCTGCTGCCTGTTCTGGATTGTCAGTTATAACATCCTTTGCCTTTTCAAGTAAATTCTTGAAAAGATTAAGGACATCGTCTGCAGCTGCATCATTAAATGGTTTAACTGGTGCCTCTGCAACTGTATCGTCATCATCGTAATCATCCTCGTCTTCGGAGAATCTTGAAAATCTAGTGTCTAATTCGTCTGGGTTATCTACCTTTGTGACAAGGAGGATAATTGATTCTGAAGAAAGTGGTATAGCTTCTATCATAAGTGGAATGTCTTCGGCTTCAAAACCGTACTGGAAGGAAGCCTGTTCCATAAGTTCTCTAAATAATTCGCGGGCCTTAGATGAGCCGTATGCTAATTCAGAAAGCTTGATATGACGGCTAATTAAGTCTTCTCTAGAAAGAGTGCATCTGATTTGGTTCTCGTTGATTCTTTCAATCTTCATAAAATCACCTCCCGAAATAAGATGCGTTTAGTCGCAATTCTTATTCGAATTATATATATATTATATCGGAAAGTAAAGGCGACATACTATAAAAAAACATGATATTTTTATTAAATTTTTATTAAGTGAGACGTTACAAAACATTCGTGGCAAAAATTTTACACTTGCAATATAATTTATTGTATGATATAAACTTATTTGCGAGAGCTCTTCCATCAGGAAGGAGCTGATAGTTTGATACCAACAGGTATAGATGACAAGTACGAGATTATTCGAATACTGCAAGAATCAGCAGCTACGGCAGTTTTACTTGTCAAATACAAACCGATAGGAGCATTTAGGATTCTTAAAGCTATTCACAAGGCTAGTCCTGATGCAGACAGCATCCTATCCGAAGCACATCTTTTACAAGGGATTAAATCATCCCAAATACCCACCATTTACGACGTAGATAATACGAAAGAAATGATTTATTTTACAGAAGAATATGTTGAAGGCATATCGCTTCGAGATTATTTGTATAAAACAAAATTACAAAAAGACGAACTACTGAAAATAGCAATTGATATATGTAAAGTGGTTGAGTGTTTACACACTGCGGGAAACGACCCGATTATATACAGAGACATGAAGCCAGAGCATATTATCTTGCAAAATGAAGGTTTAAAGCTTATAGATTTTGGGATTGCTGTAAGGCAGTCCGAAGCTAGAAGCGCTAAATCTGTAGGGACGCCTGGATGGGCAGCAAAAGAACAGATAGAAGGTTCTCATATTGACGCCCGCTGTGATATTTACAGTGTTGGAAAAGTAATAGAGTTTATGCAAGAAAATAGTTATGTGAGCGAGGATATTAGGCTTAAAAAGATAGTTGCAGAGGCTACAGAAGCTGATTTGTCCAAGCGAACAAAAACTATTGGAGAAGTAAAAGAACAGTTAGAAGCATTAGCAAAAATAGATAACAATAATAAAGGAAGATGTCTCGCGAAGAAAATCGCGGTAATAGGGGCAGATCATGGGGTTGGAACAACCCATATAGCAGTTGGATTAAACAGGTTTTTCAACAGACGTCACATCGATTCCTATTACAAAGATATTAAAAAAGATACTGTCCACAGACTATGGGAAAACCTAAAAGGAGCTAGGATAAAGGAAAGTGTTTTATATCACAAAGACTTTAGAGGACTCTTAAATTATGGAGAGGCCGTAGAGCATTACACACCTCCTAACGGGTTATACATTCTAGATTGTGGAACTGATATTGATATACCTACAGATGTAGATTTAATAATCTATGTCATAGGCTCGGCGCCTTGGAATATGCGTCTTTATCCGAAATGGATTGAGGACCAAGAGGTTTTGATAATCAATAATTTTTCTGATAAAATCACATCTTATCTAGAGGCAAAGGCTTTGGGTAAAAAGGTATATAGATATCCACTGGTAAACAAAAGATTAGGTTTAACAAAGGAAGAGGAAGGTTTCTTTAAAGCGATTTTTAAAAATGAAAAGGTTTTTAAGGTTTAACAATTGGAATAAAAACAACATAATTCGAAAAAATAAAAAGACAATTGGTATAGCTGGAGTGTCAAGCAACTATGGAGTTACCCATATCAGCATAAGTTTGGCAAACTTTATACATTCGGTCCTGAAGAAAAATGTCACCTATGTTGAGTTAAGGGATAGAAGCCAATTAATAGGTGCTGTCGGCGACAAGGTCGTAGATATTGCAGGAGTCGAGGGATATAAGTATAAGGGGGTCAACTATGTTTGTGGATGTGATATTCAAAAGGCCAAGGCTGTGATAGCTCAAGCCAACGGATGGATAGTTGTAGATGTCTCTAACATCGAAGACGATTCAAAGGCTATATATTTCCAATGTGAAACCAAGATTATGATAGGGTCAACGCAACCGTGGAAACGCAAATATTACTATGAAAGGCTAAGAACTAATGATATCAGGATGAATTTAAATAATATTAAATTCTATGATACATATAAAAATAAACGAAAAACGAAAGAGTTTAGCCAGATAACTAAACAACCGTTGCAGACTTTACCATATGTTGAAGACCCATTTTCATTAAAAGAAAAGAATTTTGAAGCACTAAGAGAAATGATAATGTAGCTGCGGAAAGGAGACGGTACTGTAAAAAGATTAATCTAGTATCATAAGGTATATAAGAAAAAAGATAATAAAAGAAGAAAAGATAGTAATAAAGAATTTGTTATATACCAACCAAGAGAGCGGCTAGTTCGCTCTCTTATTTTTTGTTAAAATATTAAAATAGTTGGGCGTGTTTTTATAATGTCAATGGAATTTAAGGCGCTATTTTGCTATACTTTACAGGATAATTGTTTTAAGGAGACCTTGTTATGAATAATCGAAACAATAACTATAGACGTCAAAATATTCACCATAATCATAGAAGAAGGAAGAAGAAAAGCTATATCCCTAGAGGGTATGTTTATATAACCACATTTATTATTGTGGCTTTTTTGGTAGCAGGCGGATTTTTCGTATTAAAAAGATACGCACCTACTAAAGAGCATGTTTCTTTGACAGACTACTATGCTGCTCGCTTTGACAATGAATGTGCAGTTATTTTAAATGGAAAATATTTGCAGGACACACCTCTTCCTAGTGCCATAATGAATGATGGAAAGGTGTACCTTGAACTTGGATTTGTAAAGGAAAATATCGATTCAGGGTATGTATACGATCCAGCAGAAATAACTCTTAGATATGCAACAGACAAGGAAGTATACACAGCGACTCTTGGAAGTGCAGATTATTCAATAGACAAGTCAAATAATACACTTTCTTCGCCTGTATTGGTTGCACAAAACGATGGATTTTTTATATCCACAGAATATATGCAGTTGCTTACAGATTTTCAGATAACAGCTTTTTCTGAGCCAGACCGTGTGGTAATTGAGACAAAGGATTACGACAAGGAAGTTACCACTGCAAAGAAGGATACTGAAATCAGAAAAAGTAACGGCGTTAAGAGCCCTATCCTTGAGGATGTGAAAAAGGGCGAGAAGCTTAACGTAGTCAGAGTGTCTAATGACAAGGACTGGAGCGTTGTTGTTTCTGAAAAAGGTGTCATTGGTTACATGAAAAACAATGGTTTTTCAGATGTAGAAAAAGAGGCGGTTAAGGCTAATTTACCAGATAGAGTTTATAATCATATTTCTCTTGGAAAAGAGGTTAACCTCCTTTGGCATCAATTAAAGAATGTCGGCTCGAACGCAGAAATTGCAAATGTTATAGCAACCTCTGGTAATGTAAACGTTATGTCACCTACATGGTTTTACTTAAATGACAACAATGGTGGAATTGCATCATTTGCAAGTACAGATTACGTAAATTATTGTCACTCAAATAATATCCAGGTTTGGGGTCTAGTTAGCAACTTGGAAAATACGGAGGTTGACTCCACTGCAGTTTTAAATACAACATCTAAGAGAGATGCGCTAGTTAATAATCTTATTGCGCAGGCTATTACTTATGGTCTCGATGGTATCAATGTAGACTTTGAGCAGCTTAAGGTTGAGGCGGCAGATGGATATGTTCAGTTCATCAAAGAACTTTCAATTAAGTGCGAAAAGAACGATATTATTCTTTCGGTAGATGACTATGTGCCTGCTAACTTCAACACATTCTACAACAGAAGGCAACAGGCAAACTATGCGGACTATGTGATTATCATGGGATATGATGAGCACTATTCAGGCAGTGAAGAGCCAGGCTCTGTTGCATCCAAGGGATGGGTTGAGCAAGGTGTTAAAGATACATTAGAAGAAGTTCCTGCTGAACAGGTAATTCTTGGCATGCCATTCTATTGTAGAGTTTGGGAGATTGGAGAAGATGGTGCTCTTAGTAGCAAGCATTACGGATTAAGTGCAATCCAGTCTTACATGAAGACAAATGGTGTTTCTGCAACATGGGACGATGCGCTTGGTCAGTATTATGCAGAGTTTACCAAGGTTAATACAACCTACTACATTTGGGTGGAAGATGAGAAATCCCTAGAAGAAAAACTCAAGATAATGGATAGCTACGGATTGGCTGGTGGAGCCTTCTGGAAAAAGGGATTTGACAATGAAGGTATTTGGAATGTAATTGCAAAATATTTATAAGATTATTTTGTACTAAACAAAACACAAAAAAATCATAAAAATAGCCGCGTTTATGGGCTTTACACATAGTTAAAAAGATTGTGTTCTAAAGGAAAAGTGATATAATTTTGAGTATGATTACTAAGATTTTGGATGTTTCTGAGGAGCCAATAAATATTGAATATATCAGACAGGCTTCCGAGATTCTTAAAAACGGTGGGTTGGTTGCATTTCCAACGGAAACAGTTTACGGACTGGGAGGAGATGCGACGGACAAGGAGGCCTCTTGCAAGATATATGCAGCAAAGGGTCGTCCATCGGACAACCCTTTAATTGTACATATAGCTAAGTTTGAACAATTACAACAGATTTCAAAAGATTTACCTAAGACGGCCAAGTTGTTGGCAGATGCCTTTTGGCCAGGGCCACTTACCATGGTGGTTAATAAAAATCAGGTTATTCCTTATGAGACCACAGGAGGTCTCGATACAGTGGCAGTTCGCATGCCAAACAATCCAGTTGCACTTGCTCTAATTAATGAGAGTGGTTGCATGATAGCAGCGCCAAGTGCAAACACCTCGGGCAGACCTAGTCCAACAAAGGCCAGTCATGTATATGAGGATTTGTCTGGAAAGATAGAGGCAATTCTAGATGGAGGGCCAGTTGATATCGGTTTGGAGTCCACTATAGTGGATTTGACAGAGGATGTAGTTACTATTCTTAGGCCGGGCTATATCAACATGGATATGCTAAGTGAGGTTGTTGGCGAGGTTCGTATGGACCCAGGTATTGTTTACAACGACAAGGGAACTACTGAGGGAGCCAAGCCAAAAGCTCCGGGAATGCGCTATAAGCATTATGCGCCAAAGGCGGATTTAACTATAGTTGATGGTTCTGAGGACAAGGTTATTACCACCATCAATCAGCTTTCTAAAGAAGCTACAGCAAAGGGTAAAAGGGTAGGTGTCATAGCAACATCTGCAACAGCGGGCAGATATAATGACGCTAAGGTTTTAATCATAGGTGATAGGGCAGACGAGCAGAGTATTGCCCACAATTTATACGATATTCTTAGGCAGTTTGATGAGCTTGATGTAGATGTAATCTATTCTGAGAGCTTTGCTACTCCAAAGATGGGGCAGGCGATCATGAACAGACTACTTAAGGCAGCAGGGCAAAAGACCCTTAAGGTTTAGCTCGTTTCGAATTATATAGGTATAATTCACACCCTAAAGGAGATAATGAGATGAAAATAAATAGAGTTATTTTTGCTTCTGGAAGTGGAACTTCTAGAGCCCCGATGGCTACAGCAATTTTTCATGCCACCGAGCACAGCAGACCTATTGTCTGTGAGGCAAGAGGGTTGATAGTTCAGTTTCCAGAGCCGCTTAACCAAAAGGTTGAAGCGGTACTTATAAGCAACGGAATTGAGCTGAAGGATTATTCCTCAAAGCAGCTAATGGATTCTGATTTTGTTGAGAATACATTGGTAATCACAATGGAAGAGACCCAGAGGCAAAAGATATTAAGTGAATATACAAACGCCACTGAGGAGAACACAAGACTTTTAAATGAGCTTGTTGGGGATGAGCTGGAAGTGATGGATCCTTACGGCGGATCGATGCAATCATATGGCCTTTGTTATGAGGTACTTAAGGCATCGATTGAAAAGTTAATGAGGGTTATAGAGGCGTAAAGCATAGCATTTGTATTGGAGGATTGACCATGAGTGACAAGAGACTTGATTATATTAGCTGGGATGAATACTTTATGGGCGTTGCAGCATTGTCGGGTATGAGATCTAAAGACCCAAATACACAGGTGGGAGCATGTATAGTTAGCCAGGATAATAAAATTCTTTCTATGGGCTACAATGGTTTTCCTAACGGTTGTTCAGATGACGAGTTTCCTTGGGCGAGAACAGGAGACCCTCTGGAAAATAAATATTTCTATACCACACACAGCGAGCTTAACGCGATTTTAAATTATCGCGGTGGTTCATTAGAAGGCTCAAAGTTGTATGTATCACTTTTCCCATGTAACGAATGTGCCAAAGCTATCATTCAAGCAGGCATCAAGACAATTATATATGACAGCGACAAGTACGAAAACACACCTTCTGTTATAGCTTCAAAGAGAATGCTTAAGGCAGCAGGAGTAGAGTTCTATCAGTACAAGCACACTGGTAGAGAAATTTCGATGACACTATAAGATGAAAAAACAAAAAGAAGTAATGAATTCTTTAGTGATGGTGCTCCAGTTTGGAATTAATGCTATCGTGCCCATCATTCTATGCACCATAATAGGTAATGCTTTGACAAAGGCTTATGGTTCAAAGTGGTTTGCAATTGGTGGAATATTGATAGGAATAATTGCAGCGTTTAACGGAGCTTACCGCTCAGTAAAGAAGTATCTAAAAAATGAAGAATCTCCTGGCCAACGTGCAAGAAGATTAGAAGAGGAAGCAAAAAGAGAAGGGGCCCATAGTAAAGATGATTAATTGGATGAAACGATTAAATCAGGCTCTGCCGGGGCTTGTGTTAGGAATTCTCTTATATGGAGTGATTATTGAGCTAGTTGGAGTTTGGTTTGTTAGTGACAAGCTCAGATATTCAACTGGGTTATTAATAGGAATTGGTTGTGCCGTAGGCATGGCAATTCATATAGCAATGATTATTGAAGAATCCGTAAGGATTGGAAAGGGCCACGAAAAATATCTTTCCTTTAAATCAGTCATGCGTTATCTGGTTTTATGTGCAATCATGATAACCATGTCATTTTTCAAACTGGGAAATATGTTTACGGCCATTATCGGTGTTTTAGGGCTCAAGGTCAGTGCTTATGCACAGCCTTTGCTTAATAAATTTCAAAAAAATAAATCTATTCAATAGATTCACGGGGAGTTTCTCTAGCTTGGAATAGATTAATAAAAGGAGGTGAAAGTGTGACAGAAGGAATTTTGCTGGCCTCAAGCGATACTGTGGACATGATAAAAGGTCTGTTTAGCTATGAACTATTTGGACAAACAGTCTGGATTACCACATCCCATGTTTGTATTGCAATTGTTTGGCTTTCACTGGTTATTTTCTCAATAATAGCCAATCGAAAGTTGAAACATGCCACTGAAGTTCCTGATACCTTCCAAAGTATTATTGAGTTGATTGTAGGACTCTTGGATACGATAGTGGAGGGAAGTATGGGTAAGCACGCACCAGTGTTTGCAAACTGGATTTGTACGATATTCTGTTTCATCTTAGTATCGAACCTATCTGGTTTGGTTGGCTTAAGACCACCAACCGCAGATTATGGTACAACACTGGCTCTTGCATTAATTACCTTTGTTTGCATTCACGTAGTAAAGGTAAGGCATCAGAGTGCCAAGGACATTTGGATAGACAAGTGTTCACCACTACCACCTTGGTTGCCAATCTGGCTACCAATCAATGTGATATCGGATATTGCAGTGCCTATATCAATGTCACTTCGTTTGTTTGCAAACGTTCTTTCAGGAACAATTATTATGGGTCTTGTATATGGATTGCTTGGAAAATTCGCCATAGTATGGCCTGCAGCATTGCATGTATACTTTGATATTTTCTCAGGCGCAATTCAGACTTATGTATTCTGTATGTTGACCATGACATACATAACACAAAGCTACGGAGATTCTTAAAAATTATTACTTTTAGGAGGAAACATTTATGAATATTACAGGTGAAGATTTAATTAAGGCTTGTTCAGCAATCGGTGCTGGTCTTGCAGTTATCGCAGGTATTGGTCCTGGTATTGGACAGGGTATCGCAGCTGGTCACGGTGCAGCAGCCGTTGGTCGCAATCCTGGTGCACAGGGACAGATTATGTCAACTATGTTACTTGGTCAGGCCGTTGCCGAGACAACAGGTCTTTACGGTTTGGTTATTGCCCTTCTGTTACTCTTCGTACAGCCATTGGTAGGAAAATAAAAATCATCAAGATTTTTATTTTCCGTATAAGGATGCTTTTTTGGAAACTTGATTTTCAAAAAAGTAGTCTGACTGAATGAAATGAAAGTCAGATTTTATTGAAGCTATCATTTGCTTCAATAAAACCCAGCATAATAAAAGAAAATCAGGAAAAAAGGAGGGCTAAAAGTTGGAAAGACTGTTTGACTTGGACTTACAATTGCTTAACGATGCTGTACTTTTAGCCATTGCAGTATTCTTCCTATTCCTTATAATGTCAAATCTTTTATTCAATCCTGCTAGAAAGTTACTCCAGCAGAGAAAAGAGGGCATTGCAAGGGACATTGCAGATGCAAAGAAAGATAAGGAAGAGGCAGAAAAGCTAAAGGCAGAGTACGAAGCAAAGCTTAAGGACATCTACAAAGAAAAGGATGCAATCTTAAGCGAGGCAAGACAAAAGGCCTTGAAAAATGAAACCAAGATTGTAAGCGACGCCAAGGAAGAGGCCTCAGCCATCGTAGCGCGAGCTAACGAAGAGGCAGAGCTTGAAAAGAAGAAGGTTGCTGATGATATTAAGCAGGAAATGATTTCTGTTGCCGCTGTCATGGCTCAGAAGGTGGTTGCTGCAAATATGGACACAACTATTCAAAACACTTTGGTAGAGCAAACGCTTAAGGAAATGGGTGATAAAACATGGCTAAATTAGTCTCAAACGTATACGGTGATGCGTTGTTTGAGTTAGCTGTGGAAACAGGAAAAGTCGAAGACTTCCTTAAGGAAGCGGACGGCGTAAAGGATGTTGTAAAAAATAACGACGGCTTTTCTCAGATGATGAATCATCCAAAAATCAATAAAGAAGAGAAGCTTCAGATAATCGACCAGGTTTTTAAAGGTAGAGTAAGTGATGAAATGGTTGGACTCCTTCGTATGCTTGAGGAGAAGGACCACACCAAGGATATTGTTGCAGTACTGGATTATTTTGTAGAGAAGGTTTACGAATACAAAAAAATTGGACGAGCAACAGTTTCCACTCCATTAGAGCTTACAGACAAGCAAAAATCTGATGTCGAGAAGCGTTTATTAGAAACTACCGAGTATGAATCATTTGTTATGACATATAAGGTAGACCCTGAGTTAATCGGGGGTATGGTAATTCGCATCAAAGACAGAGTTGTTGATAGTTCAATCAAAACTCAGATTAGTAAATTATCACACGAGTTATCAAATATTCAATTGAAAGTAGGTGAATGCGCTCCATGAATTTAAAACCAGAAGAAATTAGCTCGGTTATTAAAGAGCAAATGAAACGCTATGCAGCGCAGCTTGATGTGGCAGACGTAGGTACTGTTATTCAGGTTGCCGATGGAATTGCACGTATTCACGGATTACAGAACGCTATGCAGGGTGAGCTCCTTGAGTTTCCTGGCGAAGTTTACGGCATGGTCTTAAACCTTGAGGAAGACAATGTAGGTTGTGTTCTTCTTGGTAACGATAAGAATATCAACGAAGGCGACCAGGTAAAGACAACAGGACGTGTTGTTGAGGTTCCAGTTGGTGACGCAATGCTTGGACGTGTAGTAAATGCCCTTGGTCAGCCAATCGATGGCAAGGGACCAATCGAGACTACAAAGTTCCGTCCAATCGAGCGTGTTGCTTCAGGCGTTATCTCTCGTAAATCCGTAGATACTCCGTTGCAGACAGGTATTAAAGCTATCGACTCCATGATTCCTATCGGACGTGGACAGCGTGAGCTTATTATCGGTGATAGACAGACAGGTAAGACTGCTATCGCTATCGATACAATTATCAATCAGAAGGGGCAGGGCGTAAAGTGCATTTACGTAGCAATTGGCCAGAAGGCATCGACAGTTGCAGCCCTTGTTAAAACATTAGAAGAATACGGTGCTATGGCGTGGACAACAGTAGTTGCCGCTACAGCATCAGAGCTTGCTCCTTTGCAGTATATCGCTCCATACTCAGGATGTGCTATCGGCGAGGAGTGGATGGAGAACGGACAGGACGTACTTATTATCTATGACGATTTGAGTAAACATGCTACGGCATATCGTACACTGTCATTGCTTCTTCGTCGTCCACCAGGACGTGAGGCTTACCCAGGTGATGTATTCTACCTGCACTCAAGACTTCTTGAGCGTGCAGCTAGACTTTCAGATAAGCTTGGGGGAGGTTCACTTACAGCTCTTCCTATTATTGAGACACAGGCAGGCGATGTATCTGCTTACATCCCTACAAACGTTATCTCAATTACTGATGGTCAGATTTATCTTGAGACAGAGGCCTTTAACGCAGGTTTCAGACCAGCGGTTAACGCAGGTCTTTCAGTATCCCGTGTAGGTGGTTCTGCTCAGATTAAGGCTATGAAGAAAATTGCAGCTCCTATCCGTGTAGAGCTCGCCCAGTACAGAGAGCTGGCAGCTTTTGCGCAGTTTGGTTCAGAGCTTGATGCAGATACAGCTGAAAAGCTCGCTCAAGGTGAAAGAATCAAAGAGATGCTTAAACAACCACAGTATGCTCCAATGCCAGTAGAGTATCAGATTATGATTATCTATGCTGCTACCAAGAAATACTTGCTTGATATTCCAACAGCAGATATTCAGGCTTTCGAAAAGGCATTGTTTGATCTTGTTGATACCAAGTATCCAGAAATCCCAGAGGCTATTAAGTCTACTAAGGTTCTCGAGGATGATATGGAACAGAAGCTAATTAAGGCTATCGAGGAGTGTAAAACAAGCTACAAATAAGGAGGGTGATCTGTTATGGCCTCAATGAGAGACATAAAAAGAAGAAAACAGAGTGTAACTAGCACTCAGCAGATCACTAAGGCCATGAAGCTTGTATCTACAGTAAAGCTCCAGAAGGCTCGTGCCAAGGCAGAGCAGACCACGCCGTATTTCAACGCAATGTACAATACAATTTGTGGAATGCTTGCAAAGGCAGGCTCAGTAAACAATAAATACCTTTCTGATAACGGTTCAAATAAAATTGGCGTAATCGTCATTTCATCTAACCGTGGTCTTGCAGGTGGTTACAATTCAAACATTGTAAAAATGATTACTGGTGCTGATATGAAGCCCGAGGATGTGAAGCTTTATGTAATTGGACACAAGGGTGGTGAGAGCCTTACACACAAAGGTTACGAGGTGGTAAAGGATTATTCTCCAGTGATGGAGGCACCAACCTATCCAGATGCAATGGTAATATGCGAAGACGTTCTTGAAGCTTATGCAAGCGGAGAGATAGGTCAGATTTACCTTGTATATACACACTTCAAAAATACAGTTAGCCAGATTCCAAAGCTTATGAAGTTGCTTCCAGCAGAGATTGACGAAGCGGATGTTGAGTCAGCAAAGACTTCAAACGCAGAGGCTCTTATGAATTTTGAGCCAAACGAGGAAGAAGCCTTGGAGCTTATCATTCCAAAGTACGTTACATCTTTAGTATATGGTGCGTTAGTTGAGGCAGTTGCTTCAGAAAATGGTGCCAGAATGCAGGCGATGGATTCAGCAACAAATAATGCAGAGGATATCATTAGTGATCTATCATTAAAATACAATCGTGCCCGCCAGGGATCAATCACTCAGGAATTGACTGAGATTATCGCTGGTGCGGAAGCATTAAGTTAAAAGCAAGTAGGAGGGACCCGCAAAGAGGGAAGAGCCTGCTTGCCACAGCACATCCCATTGCCGAAGGCAATTATAATGATGTGCTTTCCCGATAAAATTAAGGAGAAAAAGTGATGGCAAAAAATAATATAGGTAAAATCACTCAGATTATCGGTGCCGTACTTGACGTAAGCTTTGCTAATAGCGAGCTTCCAGAAATCAACGATGCTCTTGAGATTAAAAGAGATAACGGTGAGAGACTAGTTGTCGAGGTTGCACAGCATTTGGGTGACGATACAGTTCGATGCATTGCCATGGGTCCTACAGATGGTCTAGTTCGTGGAATGGATGTAGTTGCAACAGGGGCGCCAATTACAGTTCCTGTTGGTGAGGCCACACTTGGTCGAATCTTCAACGTTCTAGGCGAGCCTATTGATGAGCAGCCAGCACCAGAGGGTGTTGAGCACAGCCCAATTCACAGAAAGGCTCCTACATTTGAGGAACAGGCTACATCAACTGAAATGCTTGAAACAGGTATTAAGGTCGTAGACCTTCTTTGCCCTTATCAGAAGGGTGGTAAGATTGGATTGTTCGGTGGTGCCGGTGTAGGTAAGACCGTACTTATCCAGGAGCTTATTCATAATATTGCAACTGAGCACGGTGGATACTCAGTATTCACAGGTGTAGGTGAGCGTACTCGTGAGGGTAATGACCTTTACTATGAGATGAAGGAATCAGGCGTTATTGATAAGACATGCATGGTTTTCGGTCAGATGAACGAGCCACCTGGAGCCAGAATGAGAGTTGGTCTTACAGGTCTTACAATGGCTGAGTACTTCAGAGATAAAGGTGGAAAGGACGTACTTCTTTTCATCGATAACATTTTCCGTTTTACACAGGCTGGTTCTGAGGTTTCGGCCCTTCTTGGTCGTATGCCATCAGCCGTTGGTTATCAGCCAACACTTCAGACGGAGATGGGTGCTCTTCAGGAGCGTATCACATCTACAAAGAATGGTTCTATCACATCAGTTCAGGCTGTATACGTGCCAGCTGATGACTTGACAGACCCTGCTCCAGCTACAACATTTGCTCACTTGGATGCTACTACAGTTCTTGAGCGTTCTATCGCCGAGCTTGGTATTTATCCAGCGGTAGACCCACTTGGTTCTACATCTCGTATCCTTGATCCACGTATCGTTGGTCAGGAGCACTTTACAGTAGCACGTGGTGTACAGGAGATTCTTCAGAAATACAAGGAATTACAGGATATCATTGCTATTCTTGGTATGGATGAGCTTTCAGAAGAGGATAAGCTTGTAGTTAACCGTGCCCGTAAGATTCAGAGATTCTTGTCACAGCCGTTCTTCGTTGCTGGTCAGTTTACTGGTCTGGAAGGAAAGTATGTGCCAATCGCTGAAACTGTACGTGGCTTCAAGGAAATCCTCGAAGGTAAGCACGATGACATTCCAGAGAGCTACTTCCTAAATTCTGGTACAATCGACGAGGTTCGTGCCAAAATGAACGCAAAGTAGGAGGTGGCTTATGGCAGATAACACCTTTAAAGTTTCAATCATTACACCTGAGAGAACATTCTATGAGGGTGAGGCTACTATGGTTGAATTTAATACTGTCGAAGGCGAGATTGGTGTGTATCCGAAGCACATTCCTTTGACAACAGTTATTGCACCGGGAATCTGCACAATCCACGAAGCAGAGACTGAAAAAAAGGCAGCGATACATGCTGGACTTGCAACAGTAATGCCGGATCAGGTTACTCTTTTAGCGGAGATTGCAGAGTGGCCGGATGAGATTGATGTAGATAGAGCCCGTAGTGCAGAGGATAGAGCTAGGGAGCGCTTGGCAAGTAAGGACGAAAACATAGACGTGCTAAGAGCAGAAATAGCTCTCAAGAAAGCTTTAGTTCGACAAGACATAAAGGCCTAATGATCTATTAGAGGTTGCTCAATCTTTTTTGAAAGGATGAAACTATGATAGATGCTGATACAAGGAGAGATATCGAAGATCTCAAAAGACAATTAAAAAGTTATGAGGACGACGAGGCTCAATTACTTAGAGAGCTAGAGGTGTGCCGTGCACGTAAAAGAGAGATAAGCGACAAGCTCAAAGCGTTAAGTAATGACGATAAGTATCAACAGGACATGTTGGCTATGGTCTATCAGCAACGTCATGGCAATAAGGCAAAGTCTTCAGATAACAAATAAAGATCGGATATGTAATGATTATGGCACCGCTTAGGCGGTGCCTTTTTTTCTATGAAAGGTTTAAGGATAAAAGAAAAAGTACTTAATGTTACATAAAAGGTGTTAATGACTCCATAAAAAAATAAAAGCAAAATAATAGTACATAATATATTTACAAGTTAATTATTTATATGAAGGAGGAGAAACAAATGGGAGCATATGATGTAGTAGTTGGACCTATTATTATTTCAATTATAGGCAACAGTATAAAAGGAAACTAATATAATATTTAAAAATAAAGGAGGAAAAAGCTATGATTTGCATTTTACCATTTATTATTGTAAAGCCAGTGGAGCCACCAACTTTACCACCAACGATTCCATATATATTAGTTTAGTATAAATGTAAAGGAGGAAAAAGCTATGGGTTGTTATGCACCAATCGGTAATCCAGGACCTATCATTACAGGACCTACTTTTCCAGGTCCAATAGTTATTGGAATACCATCACCAGTATTATACTAATAAGTAAAAAGAGAGTTTTGATAAGAGAAATAAATGGCACCAATTATATGGTGTCATTTATTTTTTGAATATTCTTATGTAAAAATACCAAACACTCCCAAAAAACTACCATTTACTCCAATAAAAAATAGTAGAAAAAAAGATTGGTATCATATTATCAAGATGTAGAGAAAAGGAGGAAAATGCTATGGGATTGGGCGGATTCATCATCGGTATTGGCGGAGGCCACTAAAAGATTGGAGGTGCTCGCGATTAAAGTAGCTGAGCAAGAAGAGTTAATTTTTAAATACAATAAAAAAGAAACTATCGAGAAAGATTTGCTGTATGAAAAATTGACAGGTCTAAAAAAAGACGTTGAGCAAAAAATATTAGTTGTAATTAATCAGGATTTATATCAACTTTATTATTGTGACGAAGCGGAGGATAATTATAAAGCTATAAAAGTGTGGCCAGCGTTTCGTACCAGGATAGAAGCAGGATGGGCTGAAATAAAGGAAAGAATAGACGAATTAGACTGTTATATATCAAATAAGGGATATAAGAATAATGGAGAAAAGTATTGTGACGTAAAACAAGTAATAACCCAGGATGATTATTTGATAATTGATGTTTTTGCGAGAAAAGAAAAACTATAAAAAGTCTTCTGCCACATGGGGCGGAAGACTTTTTATAATATATTATACGAGATGTATTTTTTATATAAAAAAGGGCAAAATTATGGTATAGTAACAATAATAAACGCGAAGGGATAGTAGAGGAATAATGTTAAAGAACGACTATGCATTGTTTTATACTATAATTGCTATTTGGGGGCTCTTAGAATTATTGAATGTAAAGATACTATTGAGTCAATTTTTAGTATTGCCTAAAAAAGAGTTCAAAAAAAGTGATTGTATAATAAGATTTTTGATATTCTTTGGTATATTGGCCATCTATGGATATGCTACATGGAATTATAATGTCGTCTGGAGAAATATTCTAACTTTATTTATTTTTCTTAAATCTTCGATAGTTATGTCTGGTTTTTACAAATTGAAACTTAGGCATGTTGCGTTTATTGCATTTTTTGTTGAGTTAGTTTCATTTACAGGTACTAACACGGCACTAATACTATTGAGGCTGGGCTTTAACTGGTCAATTAATTGGATAGGCGCCTACTTATCTGAAATTGCCGGGGAGTTAATTTTATTAACGTTGATAATGATTTTGCAGATTCTCAGAAAACGGAGCATTATTAAACTGTGGATTGCAGAACTAGAAGCATTTGATTTTATAGTTTTTATTCTATTGTTATATGCGTTGGCACCTTGGGAGACATACATATGTATAGAAGAAACTATGTCTTCAACCTATAAAAATTATGTTAACATCATCGTTATATGCGTAGTAATTACAATTATACGAACAATAATAATTACTAGAAGTAAGAGTTCTTTAGAAAATATAAAAGGCCTTTTAGAGGAGCAAATGCAACAGTTGACTGAGTATTATAATCAGTTGATTGAAAAAGAGAATGAATCAAAAAAATTTAGACATGATATTAAAAATTTGCTTCTTGCCTTGCACAGTATGATTGAGAATGATCAAAGGGAAAAAGCTTTAAGTTATATTGAAGATTTGCAAGAAGTATGCAATCAATCAAAGGTAAAATACGATTCAGGGAATTTTATAGCAGACGCTATTTTGAGTACAAAGCAGACCAAAGCTCAGCATTATAACACCAAAATTGAATTTGAAGGCTTTATACCTGCAGAACGGGTAAAAGATACGGACATGGTTATTGTGTTATCCAATGTATTGGATAATGCAATTGAGGCTTGTGCAAAGCTAGATGGACAGAAGGTTATAAATATTTCTTCTATACTTAGAAAGAACGCTTGGATATTAAAAACTGAGAACCCCAGCGAAGAAATATCAATAAAGGCTAATTATATAGAAACAACTAAAGAAGAAAAAGAAATACATGGCTTTGGATTAGCAAACATTGAACGAGCGGCAAAGAGATATGATGGTCAAATGCAACTATCTTATGAAGAGGGCGTTTTTAAATCTATTATTTCATTTATGTTAGATTAGAGGGAATTAGGGAGTGTGGCTGAATGATAAAAATAGCAATTTGCGATGATTCTGAATATATTAGAAAAAAGAACGAAGATTTATTAGTAAAGTATACTATACAAAAAGATATTGATTGTAAGATAAAGCAATTTGAAAATGGCGAGAGCCTATTAGAAGAAGTAGATGATTTCAACTTAGTTTTTCTAGATTATCAATTTGAAGATAAAGGCGCAGATGGAATGGTGATTGCCAAAGCCATTCGCAAGAAGAATGCCGATATAACAATTATATTTTTATCAAGCTATACAAATATTGTATATGAAACATTTGAGGTAGCCACTTTTAGATTTTTGCCAAAGCCACTTGATGAAGAAAAGTTATATAACGCCATGGATGCGTTTATGGATAGTCTTAAGAATGAAAAAACTATATGTGTTAAATCTGGTGGAGAGAATCACTTTATAAAAGAAAACCAGATATCGTACATTGAGGGTGATGGGAAATATTGCATAATACATTTGATAAATAAAAAGAATGTAATTGAGTGTATTGAAACTCTTGCTGCGGTGGAAGAAAAAATAAATTCTAAAAACTTTTTTAGATGCCATAAGTCGTTTTTAATTAATATGAAGTACGTTGATTCTTATACGCATAATGATCTTGTACTTCAGGATGATGAGATGGTGGCTATAAGTAGACAGCGATACAAATTATTTAAAAATGCTTATGCAGAATACTTATCAAGAGTGTAAATAGAAATGTGTTTAATGGAGTGAATGAAAATTCACTCCATTTTTTTATGCAGTTTACTCTCCAAACAACACCTATTAATCGATTATAGAAAAAAGGCAGGATAGTGGATGTAGTATATCACTGTAAACAAAAACCTAGTCTATATGGAGAGAAATATGAGTTTAAAAATTTCAGGAATATCAAAAACTTATGGAGAGAAAAAAGCTGTTAATAATATTGATTTTGAAGCAGCTGAAGGAAAAATATTAGGAATCCTTGGTCGAAATGGGGCAGGGAAGACAACAACGATTAAAAGTATCATGGGAATCATTGAACCGGACGAAGGCACAATTACCTATGACGGAAAAGAGCTGAAAAAATCTGGAGTTAAGATTGGATACCTTCCTGAAGAGAGAGGACTTTATCTTAATTCAAGAGTAAAAGATCAGCTTCTATACTTTGGAACATTAAATGGAATGTCAAAAAGAGAAGCTACTAAGGAAATATGTAAGAGACTGAATGAGTTTGGAATCTCTTCCTATTCCACAAGGAAGGTAAAATCATTATCTAAAGGGAACAAACAGAAGATTCAGCTTATAAGTGCAATTCTTCATAGACCAAAGATTGTTATTTTGGATGAACCATTTAGTGGACTTGACCCAGTAAATATAGAATTATTTAAAGGGGTTGTAAAAAGGCTTCGAGACGAAGGAACAACTATTTTATTTTCAAGCCACAGAATGGAAGATGTTGAAGAACTTTGCGATTATATCGTAATGATAAAAGAAGGCGAAGTTATTGAAAACGATACAATCGATGGATTAATAAAAAAATACTCAAGAGATGATGAAGTAGAAATCAAGACAGATGGAAACATTGAAGATTTGATTGAGAAGAACAATTTGAAGGTTGTATCAATCGATTTTGGTACTTATACAGTCAGATTCGAAGATAAAGAAGATTTAAATGCACTATATCGTGACATCTTAGAGCAGGGACTTGAGGTGGAAAAAATTACAAATAAAAAAGCCGATATGCAGACAATTTTCTTAAAGGAGCTTGGTGATAATGAATAATAAGATTTTAAAGGTAACAAGATTTACATACAACCAAATTCTTACTGCAAGATGGTATTTGATTTCGACAATAGTAGGAATAATTGGGGTAATTGCATCACTGAATTTGGACAGTATTTTAAAGAGATTTTTAGGAGAAGATAGCATAAGTAAACAGCAGATGATTTCTCAGGGCGAGTTACATTCTATTGTTCCGTTAATAGTGGTTGTAATACTGTTTTTGCTAATCATGATTTATGGGGCTAGCATTTCAAATTCGGTAGTAGAAGAGAAAAGCGCAAGAATAATAGAGACGCTGTTATGCTACGTAAAACCGATGGAACTCCTTGCAGGCAAAATAGTAGGTTATATGGTAGCAGTTGTTCAACAGTTGGCTATATGGGGTGTAGTCAGAGCAATCGGTTCATTATTTGTTAAGCAATCGAAAAATGCTGTTAATGTATCTGATTTAATTAGTGGTTCAGCGATGGTATTGATAGTTGGCTCGATAGTGTTTGGATTCATGATGTATGCTTTTGCTTTTGCAGCACTTGCATCATATACAGACAACGCACAGGACTCAACTCAGTTAATGATGCCTGTAGTGCTAGTGATTATGGTGGTCTATTTCATTGGGTTAGCAATGATGAGAGGTGCATCAAGTCCAGTTCTTACAGTTATCACATACATGCCTTTTGCTTTACCAATTCTTGGAGTATCAGTTAATGATTTGCAGACAATATCAATGAGCACAGCGGTTGTTTTAGTATTAATTCAAATTGCAGAAGTAGTGGTAATCAGTATCATTTGCAGCCGTATTTATAGAAGAGGCGTTGTAAGCTATGGAATCAAGAAGAGAAAACTCTGGAAGGTCAGAACAGAGTAGTGCAGTTGTTGTAGGAGCTAACAGCACCATAGGAATAGAATTAATACCGTTATTATCGGAAAAATATTCTGACATAGTGGTAACTGAATCAGGTAAGAACTTTGAGTTATTAAAAAATTTGGTTGAGAAATTAAAGATAGAGTATCCATCAGTAAACTATGAATGTGTTGAATTGGATGTGTTAAAAAAAGAAAGCTTGGAAGAGTTTTCAAAGAAGCTGGAAAAAAGATCTATTACTTCTTATATCTACCTGGCGGGCGTTAATATTTTACTGCCTGCCTTAGAGGTAGATGAAGAGAAATGGGATTTAATCATGGATATAAATCTTAAAGGTTTCTTTATGACAGCTAAAATCATTGCAAAAAAAATGCTAGATAGTAGTGGTGGAAGTATTTTAGGAGTAGCTTCACAGCATGGGGTTGTTGCAAATATAGATAGGGCACCTTATTGTGCTAGCAAAGCGGGATTAATTCATCTTGCGAAAGAATTAGCGTTAGAATGGGCGAAATATAAAATTCGAGTGAATATAGTTTCCCCAACGTTTATTAAATCTGAAAAGAACAATGAAATATTGGAGAGCTCTAAAGGAAAAAAGGAATACTTATCAAAAATTCCACTTAGAGAATACGCTAAACCAATTGATGTTTGTAATGCAATTATGTATTTAGAATCAGATGAAGCATCAATTATAACAGGACAAAATATTATCCTAGATGGGGGATGGACTATATGTTAAAAGTGGCAGAAAAAGTAGATGAAGTATTATATGTAAATATTAACTATAAAAGCGGATTGTATTCTTTTGATAATCCAAAATCTTTTCCGGATATTCCCGAAGAAATAATGGTAAATGTCCCATTTTATTATTCAGAAAACTCCTTCGAAGAATTGGTAGAAACTATTGGAGATGAAGATGACAAGTATATCTATATGCCACATCATCCAGGAAATTTAAAGCTTATAGAGAGTTTGGCCAAAGTTCTTATGGATGAATATCAAAAAACAGTGTTTATTCAAGATGAGGAAGCAGAGCCAAAAGGCTTTATACAAGAAGGGGCAGGAATAGTAGTTATCAAACATGGAGATCAATTAAGAGTTTTAGATGAAATCGAAGAAGCAGATTTAGAGACTATATTTGATGACTTATATGAGTCAAGGATTGAGATAGATTATGAATACAAAAATGCAATGAAAAATGGATTTGTTGCATTCATGACAGGAACTTATCCAGGTGGCATAGATAATACATTGGCAAAGCATGTGTTATTAAATGATAAGTGTCCAGATGACATTAATCAGTATGTTGACATGAATGGAGCAGTGATTTGCCCAAATGAAAACAAGACAACTAAAGAAACAATACAGCATGTACATACAATCTATGAAGATTGCGTAATGATTGACTCAGATAATATTGATTTAAAACATCGTATTTGTTCATATAAAGATTTCGTTTATTTAAAAAGAAATAATCAACTAAAAGAAGACATTACATATTATTTAAAAATAGAAAACCAAGAAGATTTAACCGCATTTTCTAGCGATTTAGATGAATATATAAAGACGGGATTAGTTGATATCTACGACAAAAAAATTGTAGATTCATGCAGATGGACATCTAATTGCGGGTTGAAAAAGCTGTTGAGATTTAGAATTGAGAATGAAGAAATATATCCTTGTTTGACTTCAAATGTATCAATTGGCTCAGTGAAAATGGAACCAGAAAAGAGAATAATTGAAGCAAACAGATTGTATGATAGAGCATTATCAGAAACAGGTAGAAATGCCAATTGCGCCTGTCTTCCTGAAGGAATTACAAAGGAAGATTACATTGACTTTATGGAAAAATATCCTATGGTTTCTGATTATATTTTTCAAAATCAACTTACTTGTTATATTAAGAAAAATGGAAAGACATGCAAAGATGTTTCTAGCGTGAGATTTTCAACTGGAGATAGACGATTAGTTTATCCTAGGTCAAAAGCAAGTAAAAAATCAATCAATGTATTTAATATAAATGGCAATTATTATTATTTTGATATAAGAACAGGAAAACTACTGAAGTTGGAATCAAAGTATGTATTCCTAATGGAAGCACATGCTAATGGAGAGACAGAAAATGCAATAGTAGAGGAGATGGCAAATTACTTGTCTGTCGAAAATGTTGTTGCAAAGGAAGTTGTTAATCAAGGTATGAAGACATTGAAAGCGGGTGGAATGATTGAATAAGTATTTTGGGTTTTTCTCAGAGTTAAGGAAATTATATGATGGAAAAATTAAAGAATGCGGGTTGTATGATGATATTTTTTCAAATGTATATAATGCCTTGGCTGGTAATAATGAAATAAAAGAATTATATGCAGAAAATGGTTTTTACGTAGGTAAAAATATTTTGGAGATAGCAGCTGGGGATGGTAGCAATTACATGATTCCTTTGGCACAGAAGGGATTCAATGTTGATGGGGTAGAAATATCAGAATCTATGATTGCTAGATTTAATGAAAATGTTAGCAAGCTTCCACAGAGGATAAAGAAGCGTTTGAACATTATACAGGCTGATGTTTTTGAATATGAAACAGATAAAAAATATGATTTGATAACGATTCCTTCAACAACAATTTGTTTATTGTCGGATGACGAAGATAGATTAAAAAGCTTATTTGAAAAGATTTATAGCTGGTTGAATCCAAATGGAAGGTTGATGTTTGACTATAGAACTGATCAAGTAACAGAGACGGTATATGCATCAAATATTCTAACTAATATAAATTTGGATGAGAAATATTATTTTGTATTTCAAGAGTTTAATAATTTTATTCCAGATAAAGCAGTTGTAAATATGTATGTTGAAACTGCAGATGGAAGCAAGTATTTGGCTAGTTCTGAAAAGAAAATAATAACAGACGATTTTATAGAATCTGTTATTGGACAGACATCTTTTAAAATGCATCATGCTTATGATGTTAATGAAGATGAAATAACCATGAAGGTTTGTGTATATAAAAAAGAGGAAGCAGCATAATGAGTAAGGCGGTATGGTATCCACTAAGCACACCAGAAGAAGATAAGATTAAGATTGATAGAGCAGAAGGAATACATCTATTCGATAAACGTCAAAAAGAGTATATAGACGCAAATAGTGGATTGTGGAATGTGCCATTGGGATATAGTAATGAAGCCATAAAAAAGGCTTTATATACTCAGGTTGAAAAATTTAGCTATGTTAATCCGTGCGAGTGTGAATCGGAAGCCTCAGAAGAGTTGGGAAATCTATTAAAAGGTTTATTACATGAAGATATAGATAAGATTATATATGCTTGCTCGGGTTCAGAGGCAATAGAGATAGCAATAAAGCTTATAAGAAAATACTCGGATTTAAAGCGAAAAAGTAACGCCAATGGAATTGCTGTTTTACAGCACTCATATCATGGAAGTTATTATGGCTCTATGTCATGCAGCAACTATGATGGAACTGAACGCGAGGGATATGGTCCTTTACTAAGCGGTATTTATGAATTAAAGCTTCCATTTGAAAAAGACTATATCAAAACTTCTCATTCTGAAGATTGGAAAATTAATCAGGAAAAGGAACTAGAATTAGAGTTAGAAAATCTTAAAGGCAAGATTTCCGGAATTATATTTGAGCCTATTTTGGGATCAGCTGGGGTTATCAGACTACCAAAATGGTACATAGATAAGATAGATGAGTTTGCTCGAGAAAATGATGTAATTATCGTATGTGATGAGATTGCCACAGGGTTTTGCCGGACAGGAAGTATGTTTGCATATGAAGAATATGGTATTAAACCAGACATCATAACAATGTCTAAGGGAATTAACAACGGAACGTTACCGTTGGCTGCAATAGCCGTCGGTAGGAAAATTACTAAAGAATTCAGCGACAAGTTTTTATTTCATCTTTCTACTCAAAATGCTAATGCGTTGTGTTGTGCAACAGCACAGGCCACTATAAAAGAACTGATTGACGGTGATTACGTAAATACGGTAAAGGAAAAAAGCAAGTTTTTTAAAGAATTATTTAATGACGAGATTGGAAATGAATTTTCTCAAGTATATGATTTACGTTCAGAGGGAATGATGTTTGCTGTTGAGTTAAGAGATAAAGAAGGAAATGAAACATTACCATTCTACGATTTGATTAAGTTGGTTGAATTAATAAAAAAGAATGGTGTAATTTCAGAATGGAGTTGTATAGATGGGTTATCCACTTGTTTAGTAATGCTTTTACCATACGTAATTACAGATGTAGAGATGTATGAGGTAATAAAGAGAATAAAAAAATCATTATTAAGGATAATCAATTAAAAGGAGGAAGAATGAAAGAAACTGGTTCAACAAATACTACAAACCTCAAGTATGAAGAACTTGAGAAATCAGAAGAGTTTAGCTTTGGAGCTTTAGGTGTAACAACTGTAATAAGCTCTGCGTTAGTAGCTGGTGTAATGCTTTTAGTGCATCTGTTATAGGGCATTAAATATAAAAAGAGTAAGAAAGGAGGAAATAAATGTCAGAGAGAGAAGAAGAACTTTTAGAAGGCAGTGACTCAAATAATGATGTGAAGTTTGAAGAAATGGAACAGGCATCAGAGTATGGAACTGCAGATTTTGTAAAAGGTGCAGCAGCTGGGGCGGTTGTAGGATCAATTGTAATTTTAACTTAAAAAATAGAAAGGAAAAAGAAAAACATGGAAAACAAAAATTTAGAAGAGCAGAAGACACAGACAAAGTTCGAAGAGATGGAGCAGGTAGAGGAGTATGGTAACGGCAGAGACTTCGTAGAAGGAGTAGCTGTAGGCGTAGCCATCGTAGGTGGAGTAGTAGCTTTAACCTAAGAGTAATTAAAACATCAATCAATAAAATCAAATCAAAAAAGGAGAAAACAAATTATGTTTGATAAGAAGAAAAACAATCCAAATAAGGATACAAACACAAAGTTTGAGGAAATGGAAGCAGCTGAAGAGTTTGGAGATGGCGCATTTATCGCAGGTGTAGCGGTTGGTGCAGGTGTAGCAGTTGGAGTAGTTGTGCTCACCTAATATTGTGGAGGAAATATGCAGTACAATCATTTAGAAATTATAAAATTAGATGCAGAAATCTACACAGTAAAGAACACAAACAATAAGTGTTATGTTAAGTTAGGAACGAGAGAAACAAATTACTTGTTTTCGTGCTTAGGCTTAGAGGAAGAAGTAGATGAAAGCGTCGAAGAGTTAAACACCCAGGAAAAGGTTGAAATATACGGAAAATTTGAAGAATGGGGATTTCTGAATGCTGATGCCGACGAAAACAAGCGAAAAGATATAACAAAAATTACGATATGTAATTTTAATCCAAATGAATCATTGCAAAAAGTTCCAATGGTTATTAGAGAGTTGTTTTCTTTCAAAGGAGCATTACTGCTATTAGCATTAACAATCAGTACTTTTACTATTATGTTTAAGAATACTGAGATGTTATATCAGGGTACGTTAGATTGTATGCATCTTTCTATTGTTAATTATGTAGTTTTTTATGTGATGATGATTATTACTACCATGTTTCATGAATTCGGACATGCGATAACATGTTATAGACATGGTGGTAAGATCACATCGATGGGATTAATGCTATTTTTCTTTGTACCATGTTTCTTTTGCGACGTGAGTGATATTTATTTGTTTAATAATAGAACAAAGAGTTTTAGTGTCGCGGTCGCAGGTATTTCAGTAAATTATGCCTTTGGAACGTTAGGCTTTTTGGCATACTTCGTTCTAAAAATGTTAGGATATGATGTTCCACTATTGTTGTTCTATTATTATGCTAATATAGGCTTTGTAGCATTTAATCTAATTCCATTTGTTAAGTTGGATGGATATTGGATAGCAACAGCTTTGTTTGGGGTAGATAATCTAATGGATAAAAGCATTCTTATGTTTTTAACTGGATTATTCAGTCACAAAGAATTGAAAGATATTGATTGCAATCCACAAAAAAAGATGATGCTCTTTATTTATGGATTTATCATTTTAGCATTTAGACCATTTTTCTGGGTAATAAGTGTTCATTCAGCTTGTGCATTTCTGGCATCTAAAAATATGGATAGTGCTTGCGGATTTGTAGTTGGATTTGTATTAATAGCTGTAATAAAGGACATTGTAACACTATTAAAGAGATATATAGACATGTATATAAATCAAAGAAATAGAGTGTTAAGCATGATATAGTAAGGAGGATTCTATGGATTACATTAGAATAGTAGCAGCAGTAGTTGCAATTAGCTCAATTATTCTTGTTAGGATGAGACATCAAAGAAGAAAGCTTCAAAAGAGAAAGTAAGAGCAATATAAAGAATTCTTAGAAATCCAGTGTGTACAGCACTGGATTCTTTGTATAGACAAGAACAATATAACGGAGTAAAAAGGTGAATTTTTAGAGTGAATGGATTCTAGCAATGAAAAAACAAACCAATGTTGTCAAAAATTCACCGTTTACGACTAAATCAATAGCGTAGAGAAAATCGTGATACCATAAAATTAAGTAACGACAATTGTTGTTTGGGAGCAGGAGGTGGAATTATGAGCCGTGCAATAATTATAGCTTTTGTTTTATCAATGCTAGCATTATATTTAACAAAAAAAAGCAAGAAGAATCAGTAAGAGAAAGAGGTGTCGTTTGTGGCACCTCTTTTAATGAGGTAAAATAATATTGTTTCTAAGTAAATTACATAAGGAGAATAACAAAATGAAAGAAGAAAGATTTGAGAAGATTTATAGTCAAGGAAGAACCAGTAGTGTAGAAATTTGGGTAGACAAGCAAACAGGTGTTAATTACATGTTTCACCGCGATGGATATGCTGGTGGATTGACTGTGTTGGTGAATGAAGAAGGAAAGCCTGTAGTAACTAAAGAAGTATAATTGGAAAAAATATTTATAAAAATCAGTTGTTTGTTCCCGAAAACTGCCTGATTAATCTATTGTGATTATCTATGAAGTGTAAGGGTTTATTATTTATATAAAGAAATATATAAACCGAATATTGAAAGGAGAGGGAACGATGAATGATGTTATTGTAGCATTAATTATGGCAACAGTATGTGTGTGCTAAATACAAAATAAAAAAGAAAGATAAGAGGTTGTTAATATTTATATTAATAACCTCTTTGTTTTATGCCAAACAGAGCAAAATAAAAGACGTAGAAATAATGGTGACGTATAAATACCGTTATGCTAGAATGTGTACAATATGAAGAAATAAATAAGGAGGGTTCTATAAAAAATGGAACAAAACAAGAAGACAGAAAAGAAGAATGAGATGGCCGCAGGATTACTATTTATATTGTTAGGATTTGGGCTTTTTATTATTCATAATCGAGTAAATGGAAGTAACGTAAAAGATGTTATTTCAGGAGTATTATTAGGGATGGCAGCTATTTCTGAATTGGTAGGAGTATGTGTTTTGGCAAAAAATGGAGCAAGTAAAAAAGAAAACTAATAGAATAGTTAAAGAAAAGGTTGTTCCCAGCTTGGTGAACAACCTTTTTTAATTAATCAAATTTGACTAGTATCTTTTTATTCTATCATCTTCATCAGTGGTAGACTTATCAATTGCGCGGATTTCTACCTCGTATGAATAATCTGCATTAACTTGAACCATAACTTTATCGCCTACGTGTTTGCCACGGATTGCGGCGCCCAGAGGGGATTCGATGGAGATAAGACCTTTTAAGGAATTGCCGCGAATGGAAGTAACAAGTTTGTAAGTTTCTTCGCAGTCATCCTCTGGAATATAGATGGTAACAGTGTTATTGATGCCTACCTCATCGTCAGCACTACTATCGTCAACAACCTCTGCATAGCGAAGCATTTTTTCCAGATAGCGGATACGGCTGTCGTTCATATTCTTTGCACGCTTCGCTTCGTGATATTCAAAGTTTTCAGAAAGATCGCCTTGTGCTCTAGTCTCTTTAACTTCCTCCAAAAGCTTTGGTCGAATAACCAATTTTCTTTCATCTATTTCTGCTTGTATTTTATCAATATCACCTTGTGTGAGTCTTTCGCCCATAATAACCTCCAAATAATACTTGTTTCAAATCATTTTAACACAATACAGTGGAGGGAGGAAATGTGAATAACATAGACGCTTCAAACAGCCTAAAGCTTAATAGATAAATACATAGAATTTGCCCCCTGAAAATGATATAGTAATTAGGTAGAAATATAAGTAATAAGGGATTTAAGGAGAGTAAATTTTTTATGGCAGTTTTAAGTAATTGTAAGCCAGAGAGAGTATTTCATTATTTTGAGGAGATATGTGGCATTCCACATCCTTCTTATCACGAGGAGCAGATAAGTGCATACCTTGTAGAGTTCGCGAAAGCACATAATCTTGAGTATTATCAGGATGAAGTATACAACGTTATCATGATTAAAGAGGCATCTGCCGGAATGGAAAATGTGGAGCCATTGATTCTTCAGGGCCACATGGATATGGTTGCCGAGCAGGAGCCAGATTGCAAAAAGGACATGTTAAAAGAGGGCCTGGACATAGAAGTGGTAGATGGCTATGTTACTGCAAAGGGTACAACCCTTGGTGGAGATGATGGCGTGGCTGTTGCTATGATTCTTGCAATCTTGGAGGATGAAGAAATAAAGCATCCTAGACTTGAGGTCATTATTACAGTATGTGAAGAAGTTGGTATGGAGGGTGCTACAGCCCTTGATGTATCAATGTTAAAGGGGCGCAAGCTTTTGAACCTCGATTCTGAGGAGGAAGGACATTTCCTTTCCGGTTGCGCAGGTGGATGCAGAATGGATATATCTTACCCATTTAAAAAGCAGCAGATTTCCGGCAATCTTATTTTAGTTGATGTAAAGGACTGTACCGGAGGACATTCTGGCGCAGAGATTGATAAGGGAAGAGCTAATGCTAGTCATATTGCAAACCGTGTGCTTGCAGCAGCGGTTGAGGTTGCTGATATTAATTTAGTTGATTATGTTGGTGGCACCAAGGACAATGCAATTCCTAGAAGTACCAGTGTCAAACTTGTTACATCTGATGAGGCTGTAAAGGCTATGGAGGCAGAGGCAAAGGCCATTTTAAACGAATATGCTGTTACAGATCCACAGATGAAGATTGATATAGTCAATGAGGGAAATGCTAGTGTAGCGGCAGTTAATACAGAGGATTCCAAGAAGATTGTTCAATTGATTCTTGCAACACCAGATGGTGTTCAGACTATGAGTCATGATATCGAGGGTTTGGTAGAGACATCTCTTAACCTTGGTATTCTTAATTTAAACGAAGATAATATTACCTATGCTTGTGCTCTTAGAAGCTCAGTTGCTACAGCAATGACATCTCTTATGCGTAGAGTGGAGATGATAGCAAAAGCTTTTGGTTGTCAGGTTTCAGTTCGCGGAGTATATCCGGCATGGGAGTTTAAACGCAACTCAGATTATCGTGACGAGTTGGTCAAGATGTATGAGGATATGACAGGAAATAAGGCAATTATTGAGACAATGCATGCGGGAGTAGAGTGCGGCATTCTTGCAAATAAGCTTCAAGGATTAGAAGCTGTTTCAATTGGTCCAGACATGCTTGATATTCATACTCCAAAGGAGCGTTTATCAATTGCTTCTACAGAGAGAATTTATAATTTCGTTAGAAAAGTTATTGAAACTAGAAAATAAAGGGTTTTCACAGAGGAAGGAGACGAGTTATGTTTAGAATCGGAATGCTTACTAGTGGTGGAGACTGTCAGGCCCTTAATGCGGCAATGCGCGGTGTAGTTAAGGGACTTGCAGCAAACGTGAAGGATCTTGAAGTATACGGATTCTTTAATGGATACAAAGGCTTGATTTACGGAGACTACAGGCTTCTTACCAGCCAGGATTTTTCAGGTATCCTTACTCGTGGTGGTACAATCTTAGGTTCTAGTCGTCAGCCATTCAAGCTCATGAGAGAGCCAGATGAAAATGGTTTGGACAAGGTTGAGGCTATGAAGTCCAACTACTACAAGCTCAATCTGCAGTGTCTTGTTATTCTTGGCGGAAATGGAACCCAAAAGACAGCAAATCTCCTCAGAGAAGAGGGATTAAATATTATTCATTTGCCAAAGACAATAGATAACGATATTTTTGGCACAGATGTTACCTTTGGTTTCCAGAGTGCTATTGATATTGCATGCAACACTATCGATTGTATTCATACAACAGCTTCTTCCCACAGCCGTGTGTTTATCATTGAGGTAATGGGTCACAAAGTTGGCTGGCTTACACTTTATGCAGGTATTGCATCAGGTGCGGATATCATTCTCCTTCCAGAGATTCCATACGATATCAAAAAGGTTATAAAGGCCATCAATCATCGTGCTGAGGAAGGCAAGGGATTTACCATTTTAGCTGTAGCCGAGGGAGCTATCTCTAAAGAGGACGCCAAGCTTTCAAAGAAGGAGTATAAGAAAAAACTTGAGAATTCCAAGTATCCTTCTGTTTCTTACGAAATAGCAGAGCGAATCCAAAAGGAAACTGGCATTGAGGTACGTGTCACAGTTCCAGGACACATGCAGCGAGGCGGAAGCCCAGATCCATATGATAGATTCCTTTGCACTCGCTTAGGTTCTGCAGCAGCTCAGGCTATTATGGATGGAGATTATGGAAAGATGATTGCCATGGTAGATGGCAAGACAAAGCGAATTCCACTTGAAAAGGTAGCTGGTAAGTTAAAGGTTGTAGAGCCTGATTGCCAGATTATAGAAGAGGCTAAGCGAATAGGTATTAGTTTCGGTGATAAATAAAGGGTAGGTAAATTGTTATGTCTTATATGGCACTTTACAGAAAGTTCAGACCTCAGACATTTGAGGACGTTAAAGGTCAGGACCATATTGTTACTACATTACAAAATCAAATAAAAAGCGACCGTATAGGACATGCGTATCTTTTTACAGGTACCCGCGGTACAGGTAAGACAACTATTGCCAAGATTCTCGCTCGCACTATAAACTGCGAGAATCCAGTAGATGGCTGTCCTTGTATGGAGTGTCAGATGTGTAAGTCTATCACAGCCGGTAACTCCATGAATGTAATTGAAATGGATGCTGCGTCAAATAACGGCGTAGACAGCATTAGGCAGATTGTAGAGGAGGTGGCATATCCTCCTACAGAGGGCAAATACAAGGTATATATCATTGATGAGGTCCACATGTTATCAGTGGGTGCTTTTAATGCCTTGCTCAAGACTTTAGAGGAGCCACCTTCTTATGTTGTGTTCATTTTGGCTACAACAGAGGTGCATAAGATTCCAATTACTATTTTGAGTCGTTGTCAAAGATATGATTTTCATCGTATTTCTATCGACACCATCGCTTTACGATTGCAGGAGCTGATGGATAAGGAGGGAATAGAGGTAGAGGAAAAAGCTATCAGATATATAGCCAAGGCTGCTGATGGTTCCATGCGTGACGGTCTAAGCCTTTTGGATCAATGTATAGCATTTTACATAGGACAAAAGCTCACATATGACAATGTGCTAAAGGTTCTTGGAGCTATTGATACTGAGGTGTTTTCAAGATTACTTCGTCACATTATAGCGGGGCAGATTACAGAGGCAATAGGCATTCTTGAAGAGATTATTACTCAAGGAAGAGATCTTAACCAATTTGTAAATGATTTTACATGGTATTTGCGCAATCTTATGCTTATAAAGAGTTCTGATGATATGGAAGATGTCCTTGAGATGTCATCAGACAATCTTGCTCTTTTAAAAGAAGAGGCACAGATGGTTGACACAGGAATATTAATGCGTTACATTCAAGTCCTGTCAGCCCTTTCTAATGATATTAAATATGCTAGTCAAAAGAGAGTACTTATAGAGATTGCACTAATAAAGTTATGTAAGCCACAGATGGAGCAGGATATTTCTGCTTTAAACAACAGAATAGGCAATCTTGAAAAAAAGATTGAAGAGGGCGTATCTGTTATGGCAGCGCCGGTAGGAGCGGTTAGTTCAACCCCCAGTGTAGCGACGCCTGTTAAAAAAGAGCCGCTTCCTGCGGCAGTTCCAGAGGAGGTACAGCAGATTTCTGGAAGGTGGAGTACTGTTCTTGGTAGGGTTCCACAGAATATCAAGATGTATTTACGAGAGGTGACAACTGTTACTGTGAGCGATGCAGGTGAGTTGTTGCTTATATTTGATCAGCCTGACGGCTCGGAGCGAATGGCGGGAGATTTCGTCAATAGGTCAGAGGTTATCGAAGAAATAGAAAAGGCAATAGAGGAGATTATTCACAAGACTGTTAAGGTAAAGGTGGAGATAAATTCAAGTGGAATCAGCTCTCAAAACACTAGAACAGATGCAAGAGATTATTTCGCAAATTTAGGTATAGAGGTAGAGCAGGAAGATTAGGCTGCTATTTTGAGAGATTATGATGAGATTACAGATTTATTTGAATAAATAATTAGATAGCAAAAGCAAGGAGGACTTATAAAATGGGTAAAGGTAGAGGTGGATTTCCAGGCGGCGGTATGCCAGGCAACATGGGACAGCTTATGAAGCAAGCACAGCGTATGCAGCGTCAGATGGAAGAAGCTCAGGCACAGCTTGAAGAGACCGAAATGACTGGTACAGCTGGTGGCGGTGTTGTTGAGGTTACAGTTTCAGGTAAGAAGGAAATCACAAAGATTACTATAGATCCAGAAGCAGTAGATCCAGAGGATGTTGAGATGCTAGAGGATCTTGTTATGGCGGCAGCAAACGAGGCGCTTCGCAAGGTTGATGAAGTAAGCGCAGCTTCTATGTCTAAGTTTACAGGTGGATTTGGATTATAATCAATGGAATATTACAGCAAAGAAATTAGCAACTTAATAGCAGAGCTAAGTGATTTGCCTAGTATTGGAAGTAAGTCAGCCCAGAGGCTGGCTTTCCATATTTTAGGTATGGATGAGGAAAAGGTTAACGACTTGGCTAATTCCATTATTCAAGCGAGGAAAAATGTTCGTTACTGCAAGGAGTGCTATACTCTCACAGACGACGAGCTCTGTCCTATCTGTTCAAACCCAAAGCGTAACAAGAGCATTATTATGGTTGTTGAGGATACAAGAGATTTAGCAGCCTATGAAAAAACTGGCAAATTTGACGGTGTTTATCATGTGTTACATGGCGCTATTTCCCCAATGGCAGGTATTGGACCAGGAGATATCAAGCTAAAAGAACTCATGGTACGTTTGCAACAAAATGACGTTAAAGAGGTTATTATAGCTACCAATTCTTCCCTTGAAGGCGAAACCACAGCTGCATATATCAGCAAGCTAATCAAGCCAACCGGTATAAAGGTTAGCCGTATAGCTTCAGGCGTTCCAGTAGGAGGAAACCTAGAATACATTGATGAAGTAACTTTGCTTCGTGCTCTAGACGGTAGGACAGAATTATAAAAAAATTCATAAAAGTATTAAAAATTTATTAATAAAGTAGTTGCCAACTAATTATTAGTATGCTATTATAATAGCATAAAAGAAAGGGAGGACTTTATTAATGGATAATCAAAATGTACAACCAGTATATACTAATGACGAGATGACAGTAGGACAATGGCTCGTAACTTTACTTATAGGAATTATTCCTTTTGTGAATATCGTAATGCTTATTGTTTGGGCATGCGGCAATCCAGTAGAGAAGAGAGCTCGTAAGAATTGGGCGATTGCTCAGCTTATCATGATGGCAATCATATTAGTACTTTATTTTGCTGTATTTGCATCTATTATCTCATCAGTTATGCATGGTAGTGGAATGTACTATTAATTAGTCAAGATTTAAAGATCGGGTTTCCGGTCTTTTTTCTTTTTGCTAGAACCTTGTATAGAAAAAATTTTCTTTATACTTTTATTAAGATATAAGAAAAAAGCCGAGGAAATCCTCGGCTTTAATAATTTATTTAGATTGTAGAGCAGCAATTTGTTTTTCTAGTTCGGCTATTCGTGCATCTTTCTCGGCGAGAGCAGCCTCTTTTTCAGCTAGACTATCCTTGAGCCTTTGCTCATATATAATGCGATCATTAGCTCTGCGAATAGCATCTTGTCTTGCTCTCATTTCTAAACGAGCTTGATTCTCTTCGCTTAATTCATATATAGTTTTAGAGGCCTCATCTATGATAGGCATATCTTTAGCTAACATATGCAATTCCTCCCATTTTGTTGACTTAAATACTTTAGCCCATTTGTCGATTCTAAATTTTTTATCTTCTTCAGTGGCCAACTCTATTTGATTTAAGTCTAACACGTATATCTGGAATTTGTCACTATAAACATTATGGCTTTTAGTATTCATAACCATATATTTAGAGTGTAGGGATGGATTATCTTCAAATAAAGTAAAATCTAAAATACCAATCTGATGAATTGGTTTTACACAAAGATAACTATCTCCTTTATTGAGATTTTGATAAACTTCACAGGCATAGTAGATAGAACGTTCAGCCCAATCATGTTCGTTAATTACTTGGATTTCTAAATTCACAATTGATGTATCATTAAGTATAGCTTCAATATCAAGAATAACAGTTTTTTCATTAATAGTGTCACCATAATGAATAGGGTTAGTAATTGAAATTGATTTTATTGAACCACTCTCCATGTGTAGTAAATCTTGAACTAATTCCTTAAGTACTAGATTATTTCTTTGTAAGATCATCTTAAAGAGATAATCATTTGTCATTGGAACAAATAAATCGCCTGATTCAGGAATTTGATATTTAATTGTAGTTGAATTCATAAATTATTCCTTTCAAGTTGCATATTGTGAAACGAAGGCGACTTGCCTATAGAAATAATTAGGTTGAAATACGTTGGATATAGGAATAGATTCTCAGAATATTTTAAAGAAGCAATGAGATAATACTATAGGTATAAAAATTTAGCAAGAAAAATTAGATTAAGAAAATGAAAATATTGTCCGACATAATAGATGTAAAAGTAATATACCGTGGAGGGACTGGATGAATATTGAAGGACTCAAGGTAACGGATTACATCAAAACAGAAGGTGCAAAAGAGCCAGGATTTGGCGTAGGCACCAGCGGTATCAAGGACGATAATAAAGCAAATAACCATAAAGAACTTAAAGCATTGTCAGTGGATAATGCATTCTATGATAATAAAGGAAAGATGACTGATGAGGATTTCGCCGGTGAGGTGGAAAAGGCATCAGCTCTTGGTGTATCTACAGTTGAGGCAGTTAAAAATGTGGAGCGAGCATGGTCGGATGATGCTACAGCAAAGGTATCGGAGGATGGACATAATCCTATGGATATGGATGCTCATACATTGATAACAGTTGTAGATCAAATCAAAATGAATCTAGCAAAAGCTGGGGCAGACATTTCAAAAATGGGTGGACTATCAAAAGCAGAAATAGAAGCAATGTCTGGTTCTATTTCTCAAGCTGTTGAAATGACAAAGGGTCTTGGAGAGACATTGCCGATAGAAGCCCAGGCATATCTTGTAAAAAATCAGTTAGAACCAACAATTACAAATATATATAATGCAACTTACTCTGCACCTGCTAATCAGGTAGAAGAAGTAAGTGATGAAGATATAGTAAGTCTTCTTGAAAAATTAGGTGATAAGCTGGATTCACTTATTTCTGAAATAGAAAGTGAACAATCTGAGTCTGCGCAAAGACCTATGTCACCAATGGAACTTAAAGATATGGTGGCAACCATGATGAAGCAAGATGTTCCTATTACAAAGGAGCATCTTGAGTACATGGTGCAGTTAGACAAATATGAAAAGCCATCAGAGCAGCAGATTGAAACAGCGATAGAAGATATAATTGCAGAGGGGAAAGAGCCAGTGGATGCATATCTAATCCCGGGATATTCCCTCATGGATAAAGCAAAGGCAACTTTTGAGGAAGTGATGGGAATGGATGTAAATGCTCTTCCTTCAATTACTGCTCAAAGACAGCTCACAGAAATTCAACTAACAATGACAGTTGAGGCCACTTTCACAATGATGAAAAATGGCATTAACGTAAATACGAATGATTTATCTGATTTATTGGACAAGCTAAAGCTTCAAGAGACAAGCTTACTGCAGATTCTTCTTAAGGCAGAATCAGGAGAAAAAACTGACAGCAATGTGAATCTCTTTAAGCAGGTAATGAATGAAATGGCAGAGGTACAGTCTGCCCCTGCAGCAATGTTTGGTCGCTTCCAAAATATTGGAATGGAGCAATTTTCTTATGTTCATGAAGTCAGCGTCTCTGTTACTGCAGAGTATTCACGTATGGAAAGCACATACGAAGCAGTTGGAACAGAAGTGAGAAGAGACCTTGGGGACAGTATTGCAAAGGCATTCCAAAATGTTGATGATATTCTTGCAGATCTTGGAATAGAATCAACTGAGTCTAGCCAGACGGCAGTTCGTATTCTTGGATACAATCAGATGGAAATAAATGCTGAATCAGTTACAAGCATCAAGGCATCAACTGAGCTAGTTGCAAGAACATTTAAGAGTATGACACCGGCAGTTGTGGCAGAGATGATAAAGAGAGGTGATAATCCTCTTGATATGACAATGAATGACCTAAAGGAAAAGGCGGAGGAAATCAAGGCTGAACTAGGTAGTACTTCAGATGAAGAAAGTTTTGCAAAATTCTTGTGGAAGGCTGAACATACCACAGAGATATCTGAGGCAGAGAGGGATGCTTATATAGGTGTGTACAGACTTCTTCATCAGGTGGATAAGTCAGATGGTGCAGCTATTGGAGCGTTGATAAGTCAAGGTACAGAAGTTACTCTTAGAAACCTTATGACTGCGGTACGCTCAAGCAAGCACACAGGTCGTGAATATGAGATAAATGATAAGTTTGGCGCTTTAGATGAGATGGTTGTTACTGACCTTTCAATAACACAGCAAATCGAAAAGGTATTCCTAACAAACAGATGTCGCGACGCCAAGGAAGCAATGACTCCAGCTAAAATGCAAGCCCTTGGAGAGGATACAATTCTTCAGATGAATCCGGATGAGTTTGCTCAAGCTATGGAAGAGGTATCTGATGACATGGCTTTAGATTATACAAGCTATGTAACAGAGCAGATAAAGGAAGCGTTAAATTTTGCTCCAACAGTAGAAAAGATTTTAGAGCAGTTTAACATTCCATCTTCTGCAAATATGATTAGTGCATTAGAAGCACTTATTCAGAACAACGGAAATGTCATAAAAGACTTATATGGTCGCGCAGCTAAGCAGCAGGATATTGGTATAGAAGAATTAATAAATGAAGCCTATGAAAAATTTGCTGAGGCTTGTCGCACACCAGAAGATATGGCAGAGGCAGAGGAGGCACTTGGGGTCTTAGCTGAAAATGTCATGAAAACCATGATTGAAATGGAAGATGTAAGAACTGTTGATATGGATGGAATGAAACTAGTGATTCAACAGTCAAAGGCAATTCAGCAAATGGCTACAAGCGGCGAGACCTTCCATATTCCTATTATGATAGCTGACGAAGCAGGTAATATGAACCTTAGAATTGTAAGAGGAAATGGTCAATCAGGATTGATAAAGATGGCCCTGTATTTAGAGTCTACAGGAACTGTTGCAACAACCTTCCATTATGAATCAGGAAAGGTTTCTGCAAATGTTGAATGTGAGACAGCTCAGATGAGAGAGCAGTTTGCAAACCAGGCAGAGACAATAGCTGAAATAATGCAATCAGAGACAGGATTTGAATTTGATTTCTCATTTACCCGTGAATCAGGCGTAAGTGTAAACGATGTATATAATTGGCAGCTTGGAAACTTCCAGGTAAATGAAGCAAAAGACGATGAAATTCAGACCCAGGCTTTATATGGAATCGCACGAGGATACATTAAGGTTGTTGGCGAGCTATTTTAAATGTTTGGATAGAAAAATAAATACTATGTAATAAAAGAGCACAAGTCCGAAGGCACCGACTACCAAAAGTTAGACCAAAAGCTAACGCTTGGCGGTTGGCACAACAAATACAAGGATTTGTGCTTTTTTAAAGGTAAAATATCATTATATTGGGTTAAGTTTAGAGGGCTTCATCCGATATAAAAAGTGTAAGGACATGGATGATCTTTATTTAAACTAAACACCGCACGGATGCTAGATTTGTTTTACGGCTATAGGAGGCACTATGAGAATTAACAATAACATGTCAGCGGTGATCACTAACAACCAACTTCTTGGTACTGAGAGTTCCCTTTCAGATGTAATGGAAAAGTTAAGCTCAGGTTTTAACATTAATCATGCGTCAGATAACCCATCTGGCATAGCTATTGCTGCCAAAATGCAGGCACAAATCGATGGCTTAGACCAAGCATCTACTAACGGTTCCGACGGAATTTCAGTACTTCAGACAGCAGAAGGCGCTCTCAATGAAGTTACAGGCATGATTCAAAGAATGAGAGAACTTGCTGTTCAAGCTGCAAACGGAACAAACTCTGACGATGAAAAAGAAGCAATCCAAAAAGAAATCAACTCATTATTAGAAGAAATAGATAGAGTTGCTGATACAACAGAATTTAACAGCATCAATTTGTTAAATGGTTCTTTGGATACTCGAATTTATGCAGACCACTGTACAAGAATGCAGTCATCTAATAAAGTTCCAGCTGGAATTTATCAGTTAGATATTACGAAAGCTGCGACTCAAGGTACTGCAGCAGCAACTGCAAGCACTGGTGGAAACTTCACAGAAACAGTGACAAATGATTATTTGAATGAAACTACAGTCACATCAATTACAGTTCCAAGTAACGCAAATTTCATGGATTATATTGATGGCACCGATTGGACAGTTACAAAAAATGGTACACAGACAGCCAGTGGTAGCGGCCTTGGAATATCAGGCTCTATTACTATAAATGGATATGGAATTCAGCTTATGCAGGGCGCTAGCAGCGAATCTGTATACGGGCAGCTTAGAGACGCATGTGAAAAAGCTGGTGTTATTATTTCAAATCCAAATGAGAAACTTGAAATACGATCAGAGAAATTTGGAGCTGATGCAAACTTAAAGATTGAGTTATCGAGCGTAGAGTTTGCCAAGGCTTTAGGATTTTCAGAAACTGATTTTACAGCAGGTGAGAACGGACCTATCATTGAAAAAGTAGGTACAGACGCCGAGATTAATCTTTATAGAGATGACCAGACAGTTGTTCCATCTTTGTTTGGAAAGCAAGCTACAGTAAACTACGATGGTAACCACATTACTGTAAAAGATACAAAAGGTTTTGAGTTATCGTTCTACGCTGAAGCAGGATTTGATAGAGAATCAGATACATCAGCAACAAATAAAGGAAGAATCACCTTTAATGTAACTGACATAGGTTCTATGTCACTTCAGGTAGGTGCAAATAAGGGACAATCCATTGATGTTAGAATTGCAGCAGTAACAACTGAGTTTATGTACATAGACAAGGTTGATGTAACCAAGATGGATGGACCAGAGGATGCAATGGATGCTCTTGGTACTGCCCTTAATTATGTAACAGCTGTGCGTTCTCAGTTAGGTGCTTACGAGAACAGGCTTGATCACACAACAAAATCTTTGGACGCAACAGAAGAAAACATGACATCGGCTATTTCTAGAATAGAAGATACTGATATGGCAACAACTATGGTTGAATATACAAAGCTCAATGTATTAGAGCAGGCAGGTGTATCAGCACTTGCGCAGGCCAATGAGCTGCCACAGTTGGCATTACAGCTTCTTCAGTAATCTGAGCAAAGTTTGGCCTTAATAGGAGTAATAGTAATATGAACAAAGATAAGATTTCAGCTTTTACCTTAAGAATAGCGTCTAGTAATGGAAGTGGACTTATATCTATCCTTTACGACATCTACGAGGAATATGAAACAGATGCGCTAGATAATTTTAAGGCTGGCCAAGTGGATGAAGCAATCAAGGCTCTTCAAAAATGCGCCCAGGTTGTTAATCACCTCCAGAAGGATTTAAATTTTGAATACAAGGTAAGTAGAGATCTGTACGCGTTGTACGATTATGTACAACGAAATGTTTCCAAATCCATATATAAGGCAAATGGCGAAGGATTACTAGAAGCAAAAAGAGTAATGGATGAACTGGGTGATGCGTTCTCGCAGATAGCAAAGGAGGATACTTCCGCACCGATAATGCAAAACACCCAACATGTAATGGCAGGCATTACTTATGGCAAAGCCTCATTAAATGAAAGTCTCATGGGAAATGATGTGAGCAGAGGCTTTTGGGCATAAAAATTAAAATTGAACATTGCAAAAGAGATTCCTGTAGTGGGAATCTCTTTTTTTGCTTGTTGTAAAATTACTCGATAATTGATATTGAGGAATTATTTACCTAAAAAATAAAAATACATTGTGGAATAGTTATAGATACTGAACGAAAATTTACAGGCGCATTATATATAACGCTGAAATTAAAAAAGTTTAAAACAGTAGTAAAAATTTTATAGCAAAAAATGCTATTCAAAATTCAAATGACCATCTTTATAATGCTGTCGAAACGGAGGTGAAAAAAACGAAGACGATATTGATCTGGAGTATTTTGGTAGCAGCGTCTATTTTTGATGCCAGGTATTACAAAATTCCAAATCAACTAATTGTACTGGGTTTTCTATCGGGAATTTTGGTAAACCTCATAGAATTCAGGACAGCGGGAATTGTTTATTTCATTATTAAAGCAAGTTGGCCTTTTGTGCTCCTGCTTCTGCTGAGATTGTGTAGGAAGACAATAGGAATGGGAGATGTCAAACTCTTTTGTGTCGTATCAACCATGTTGGATACAGAAGCGGTAATAAATTTGATGGTTACCTCGGTAATGCTTGCTGGCATTATCATCATATTGCGATGTTTATATGAAAGACAATTCGTAAAGAGACAGCTCCATTATTCTTTTTACATTACGGCTGCGTTTTTTTTGCTGCAGGTTAAATCATAGAATATGGAGGATGACTAAATGAATAATATACAGATAGCTTTATGTGATCAATGTGAAGATTACATAATCAAGCTTGCTTCATACCTTATGGAAGGAGCTAATGCAAACTTTCATATATTTACGAGTACCGAAGGTTTTTTTACAGATGAGAATAATTATGACGTTGCATTGCTCTCGGAAGAATTTGCAGATGTAGGAAATTTTAAGCCAAAGGGCATGGTAAAGCATAAATACTATCTGAGTGAAAACCAGGAAGATATGTCTGAGGACAAAATATATAAATATCAGTCAGCAGATAAAATCTTAGACCAAATAAAAGAGCTTAGGTCCACCTATACTAATACAAAATCTAATGATGGCACGTCTAAATTGGTGGGAGTATATTCTCCTGCTGCTCATGAATTGCAGTTGCCGTTTTCTATGACATTAACGCAAATCTATGGGACTAATAAAAAAGTTCTATTTTTAGATCTAGAGGAGATTTCTATACTGCCAAATCTTATAGGTAGTTTTTGTGAAAGGAATCTCATGGATTATCTATATGAGATTAGTACAGGTCAAGAGCAAATAGATTTATCAAAGTATGTGAAATCCTATTTAGGCTTTGATTATATTGAACCATTTATGAACCCTACTGAAATTGGAGAAATAGATGAAGAAACTTGGAGTAGATTTTTTGATGTGCTTTCTACAGCAGGTTATGAAATCATAGTTGTTCTATTTGGAAGGGCAATAAACGGGTTCAATAAATATATTCAAAGATTGGATAAGCTCTTTGTCTTAGGTAAACCTGGAGATTATTTTAGAAAGTCTCAAGAGCTTTTTCTTGATTATATTGAAAGATCTAACACAGAAATAGAATTGGAGAATGTTTTACTACCAATGTCTGCAGGGAATCTTTCTGATGGAGCTTACCAATTAGAGGAGCTTTTGCAAGGAAATTTAGGAGTATTTGTACGTAAGCTCTTACAAGATAAGATGGTTGAAAATTATGGATAATTTAGAAGAAGAGATTCGCATAGAAGTGATGAATCAAATAGATTTATCCTACGATGTGACAGATGAAGAAATACTTCAGATAATAAAAAATAGCATAATAAATCATTCGAAAATCAAACCAATTTCTCTTTTGGAAAGGCAGAAAATAGAAAGCCACGTCTTTAACTCTTTAAGAAAACTTGATGTTTTAGAAGATTTATTGGCAGACGAGGAAATCACCGAGATTATGATTAACGGTCCAGATAGAATTTTTATAGAAAAGTCGGGCCAGGTAATTAGGTCAAATGAGAGATTTTCATCAGAAGAAAAATTAAACGATATAATCCAAAATATTGTGGCAAGTACTAACAAAATAGTAAATGAGGAAAGAAAAATAAATAGATGATATATAACAATAATAAAAATGAAACGAGCAGCCGTGAAAATAAACCATTATATGGATTATATAATATAAAGTTGATGAGTCAAATGTAAGACGATATAATAATTGTAGATGTTATTATATCGTCTATTTTAATGGGAGAAAAAATGAATCAGATTACAGATATTGATAAATATAGAGTAAATCGGAGCAGATATATCTTTAAAGAAAAAAAAGTGGCATTAGCTAATGAGGAAGGAATGATAGTGACGTATGGCTGTGTTGTTTTGGTTGCCAAAGAAAACGATGATATTGTTGCATACACAGGCTTAGAACGTTATGTAATAGATTTATCTAAAAATGTTTTTAGTGAGTCAAGATTTAGAATAGCTACATCTAGAGTAATTGGATTCTTGAATTATGTATTACATGAAACCAAAGTAAATAATTTAAGCGAAATAGATATAAATGTTATTAGAGAATATCTTTTAAAAAAGAAAATTAAAGACAATGGTGAAGAAATGAAAAGCGATTCTTGGGGCCGAATAAGATATGATATCTTTGTTTTTTTACAGAATTATTATAAGTGTAATAAAGATAAAGTGGAGTTTAGTTACAATATTGATGAGATATTAGAAACTAAGATTATAAAGGAAAAGAGACAGAAGGGGATTAGAAGACATGTTGTAAATGAATACAAAATGCTAAATATTAAAGCTCCTAAGAAAAGAGATAATAAGCGAAGAAACAGGGTGATAATGTATGGACATTTAAAGACGTTCTTGTATGTAGCAAAAAAATATGAGCCAATGATTTATTTGGCAGTGTTGTTGATGGCGTATGCCGGTCTTCGAGAGGGAGAAGTTGTTAACTTGGCTTTCGATGATATTGAAATTAAAAGGAAATTAGGTGCTGTAGAAAAAATAGTTATTCATTTAGAGGAGAGTGATAAGTTTAGGGTTGGAAAGTCACATACCGGTGTAATAAAAAAGATTAGACAACAAGAAGTATACGAAGAGGACGATTTCTTGGAAGAAGTTACAAGAGCTATTGAGTTTCATAAAGACTATTTAGAATCATTAGGTTTACCTAATGACGGAAGCAATGCTATTTTTTATAACAAGCATAAGAAGCCAATGTCGGTAAAAACTCTAACAAGCAGGATAAGAGATCTCTTTTATAATCATTTTATCAGGGTACTAAAGGAAACAAGTGAGAATACTATATACGAGGGTGAAACGTACGCTCACATTGAAAAATATGAGGAGGAATATCCTGGAGCACATATGTTTAGGCATTGGTTTACAATGTTTTTAATTACTAAAAAAAGACTTCGTCCAGAGTTAGTTAGACATTGGCGAGGAGATGAACCAGACAGTGATTCATATGAAGAATATATACATTTAAATAATGATTTGCTTGAAGAATACAAGAAAACGGCATATAGCTTTCAGGAAGGATTATTAGAAGATATATATGAGTAAGCGGCTGAAAAAGGATTGTACGACAGTTCAAGGTGCGGCAAATAGAATTGGAGTGAAAAAAGCAACTATTGAACGCTGGATAGAAGAGGACAAAATTGAGGTTCAAGATGGAAAAATACTTATTAGTGATGTTGAATTTATAAAGTCTGAAATAGATGAATATATTTCGATTGAAACCTTTTTAAAATGGGTAGAAAATGAAAAATTTGATTCGAAGTATGTAAGTAACAGAAATAAATTTATAGATTATTTAGAAGAAAACAATTTTTGGGGATTGAAAATTTTTTATCCAGATGATTTGAAATTTTCTTATGAAAATAATGCAAGCTTTTATTTAAAGAAGAAGGATATAGCAACTGTCGAAGAGAACACTCAAATATTTTTTAGATACTTTGGGCTTAATGAAGAAGAAAAATGTCAGTGCATTCTTGATGAATGCAATTATAAAAAAACTGTTGAAATGCTCAATTTATTTCTCGGAACAGTAGAATCATATACGCCAGTTATCACGGAGTTTGTATATAAGACATCCCAGATAGAGTTAACAAAATTGACTGATAAGCAAGTTATAAAAAACGTAGAAAGTATGGCGTATAAAGGGAGTGGTGATTTATTTATAAGCTTTATAGATTTTACTAAGAAGCATCTTGGATTAAAACTCGGAAATTACACCAGAAAAGAACGTACTACCAACAAAGACAACGGAGCTTACCCTTATAAAAAGTATGTCATAATTGCAAAGAATGTATTTAATGAAGACATATTAAATAAGAACAATGTGATAAAGAAGAGTCTAGAGAGTTCATTTTACTTTGAACAATGGTTATTTATTTGCTCACATTTTGTTTGTGGATGGAGAGCTGCTGACATATGTAATGAATGGCCAAATGTTGATAATAGATTATTAGAAGGTCTAGGGATAAATATTGATCTTATAAAGCAAAGTATTTTAAACGGGAATATAAGTGACACTGTATATTACGAGATAGGTAAATACATTGAAAAAAAAGTTGAATTATCCGCAACTAAGCCCCATAAAACAGGAAAAGCAAACGATTTGTTAGCACCCATCGGAAAAGAGATGAAAATCTTCTTTGGCCGAATGGCACTTATTGCAGCGTATCATAGTAACAATTCAGGAGAAGGAAATTTAAAGGAAAACCGAATTGGAGACTACTTGAATTTTGTCAAAATTCGAGAACTATTTGGTGATGAAATATACCTTACTTTTGGAAGACATAATTTACAATCAAGACGGTTGAACAAATCATATTTGCAAAGTATGGAAGAAAGAGCGCGGCAAAATGGTGCTGGCACAATGGCAGCATATACTATAGCATCTTATGCTCGTAATCATTCAGATATAGATACTACAGCTATTTATCTATATGATCATGGTCTAAATGGTGAGACTGCGGAAGTTGTTTTAGCGATGATGTTAGATAGAGGTGTATTTGGAACAATTCGTTATAGCGAATTGTTAGCTGCATTTCCAAATGCATTTGAAAAGTTAACAGCAAAAGAGCAAACAAAATTTTTGGCTGAATGTAATGTTTCAGCTTATGAATTGGAAATAATGAGTTCTGATTTGATTGAGGCTGAAAAGTTAAAAGATTCATTTGCAGAAGGGAATAAACAAAGGGCGTTAGAGATATTAAGTGAAATGTTTGAAGTGTCTCAAGGATATGGAAAAGCAAAGGATCGAGGTGTCCATTGTAAAAAAAGAGCATTGGGAATAGCCTGTGAAAATCCGACCTTTGATTCCTGTATTGCAAATGTTTGTCCTTACCTTATTTTTACGGAAGAGGGTGTTAAAAGCCTGATTCAAGTAATATATGCCTATAAGAAAAAGATAGAAGAGACACGCAACCCAAAATACATACAGATATTAGACAAGGTTATTATGCCTGCTTATAAAGATATAATGACTGGAATAAAAAACAGAATGAATCCGAATGAATATGAAGCGCTAAGACTAGCTGTAGGAGAATATAATGGTAAATACATTAAGGATAATTGAATCAGAAAATGTAATAGTCTATAAGGATTTTTGCTATAGTGCAGAAGTAATTAATGAATGCAAAAAATTCTTTGATAAGTGCAAAATGAAAAGAATAATAGCTGGTAAATTCGAAGATGATGAATGGATTTGTTATTCAGGAGTAAAACACTTTGGATTGAATTTTAAAATTGATAATATGACATATATAAATCATATTGGTAAATTGTTTGGAATAAGCGTGGGAACAATGCAACTGATGATAAAGTGCTATGTATGCTATTGTACTGGCGAATACATTTTTCGAACTATAGCTCGTGAAGTTGTAAATTTATTAAAAAGATTTATTTGTGAATATCAAGAGGGAGGACTGGCATTAACAAACGCCGAAATCTATAGGATAGAAGATTTTCTAGCATTTATAAATACACCAGATGAATTGATTTCAGAAGTGTCTTCCAATATAAAAAAGGTTAAATCTAAGAAAAGAAGTGTTAGAAAGTTATCTAATCTTATAAACTACCTTGTTATCGAAAATGAGATAAATGATATGTTTAATAGAGGTCTGAATGATGACGAGTTTATTACATATTTTCCAATTTATTTCTGGGTAAATATGACTTTCATATTGCCTTTAAGAGCTACGGAAATGCTTGTTACGCCCTATGATTGTGTTGATACGTATGAAAACGAAATTATTTTTAGGGTTCGACGTTCAAAATTGAAGGGAGGTAAAAATAGAGTCTATTATGATGTTGAAAAGGATTATGACATTTTTACGTACCATTTGAATAATATAATAAAAAGACAAGTGTTTGAAAATATCGAGCGTTATAAGGATTTAACTAAAGAACACTCACGAAGATTTCTGTTTGATTATGGTGAGGCATTTTCGAATCATATGATGTCACTAGCTGGGTTTAATAATCTTATTAAAGTATTTATAGATGAAAAAATAATAGGTAATTCTAAATATGAATTTGCAAAGAATGTATGTGGGTTAAACGAATTTGATTATGTGACTGCAGGAGACAGCAGACCAATTGCTATGGCTAATCTATTTTTTCAAGATGCTGGTGCAGATATTTGTAGACAACTTGCAAATCACATGAATGTCACCACTAGCGAAGGATATTATACAAATGTAAGTGAAACACTATATTATTCTTCCATTATGAAAATGCAGAAAAAAATAAATAAGGATTACTTGGAAGAAAACTATCAGGTTCATGATATGGTTATAACTGACAAATACAATTGTTCAAATCCGAAAAGATTAAATGATGATAAGAATATTGATGATTGCAAAGGACATTACCAAGATTGTTTTGGCTGTAAATATTATTTCCCAACAGAGGAGGAAATACAAAAGCATTTGAAGGAGAGAAAAAGCAAATTTATAGAAAATGTTAAGGTGATGCAGAATGTTTTGAAGTCTACAAATAAAATAAAGGGAAAAGATGTAGACATGGATGAATTGTTCTTAAAGGTTCATTCCGCAAGTGCTAGATACAAGGAAAGCACCGATTTAAAAGCGGAAAAGGAGGCAAATGAATGGCTAGAACAGCGAAATTTACAGACGATCTCTTGTTAGATGCAGTAGTTCAATATGCTGACATATACAAAGGAATAATAAAAGCAACAGAACTTGCTGAGTGGGCTCGCAAAAATATAGCTGGTTTAGAGGAGGTTAAAGACTACCATTTTACAAGACCTGTTAAGAATTTGAAGACAGGTAAACTTGAGAAGAAACAATGTACTGAAAGAATAGAATCATACAATGTTTCTCGAGATACCAGAAAACGAGAAAGCAGGAATGTGTTACTTAGCACAATAAATATCGACAATTTCTTTAAATTAAGTGACCGTGAACAGCGTAATGAGGTAGTTCAAGCAAGGGAAATAGTTGCGGAATATCGTCAAACGAACTCATATCTTAGAAAAAAAACAAATTATCTTAGTAAACTTCAGAATGAAACGGAAGATAAAATAAATGAACTGGAAAAGTTGGTAAAGGATGTTAAGGCTAAGCAAAATGCGATTGATAAAAAAGTTTCTAAGTTAATAAAAAACAATACAGAGGAAGAACTTAGAGAAAAACTGGCTGAAATAGGAATTGAAGAAGGTTCGTTTGATTTAATAAAATACAATGAATCTCTCAGACTTGAAATTAGTGAAATGTTTAATATTGATAAAGCTATACGTCAATATCAGAAGAATGAAGTGTTTGAAGATGATAGTGATTTACAAGTCGAGGACAACCCGAACAATGATATTTTGAATGATTTATTAGATTTTTAAAAAGGTTATTAATGTGAGGAAAAGACGTTCTGTTATGAGCGTCTTTTTCAATTTACCAGGGTTTACATCATGACTTTTAGCAAACAGAAAAATAGAGTAAAATAATTACGTATATACAACATTTAGGGAGGCTGAATAATATGGCGACAAGAAGTGCAAAGATAGACCAAAAAGCAGACCTTATTTGGGCTATAGCAGATAAATTAACAGGTGTTTATAAACCACACGAATATGGTG
>JAILGH010000093.1 GCA_024697025.1 Pseudobutyrivibrio sp. | reverse complement strand
AAAGATACTTCCACCATTCTTAGGGAAATACTTCTTGTAAAGCTCATGATCTGGATGATCCTCAAGTGAAGGGTGATTTACCTTTGCAACCTTTGGATGGTTCTTTAAGAACTCTACAACCTTTGTTGTGTTTTCTGCATGTCTATCAAGACGAAGTGGTAAAGTCTCGATACCCTGTAAAAGAAGGAATGCATTAAATGGTGAAATAGTTGCACCTGTATCTCTAAGTAAGATTGCTCTGATGTATGTTACAAATGCTGCTGGTGCTGTTGCATCTGCAAACGATATGCCGTGGTAGCTTGGGTTTGGATCAGCAATTGCTGGGAACTTTCCACTTGCCTTCCAATCATACTTACCTGACTCTACGATTACACCACCAAGTGTTGTACCGTGACCACCAAAGAACTTTGTTGCAGAGTGAACAACGATATCTGCACCGTGCTCAATTGGGCGTACCCAGTAAGCTGCACCAAATGTGTTGTCTACTACAAGTGGAAGACCTGCATCGTGTGCAATCTTTGCGATAGCATCGATATCTGGAATATCACTGTTTGGATTGCCAAGTGTCTCAATATAGATAGCTTTTGTATCTGGACGAATTGCACTCTTTACCTCATCAAGATTGTGTGCATCTACGAATGTTGCCTCAACCCCATACTGTGGAAGTGTGTGTGCGAGTAAGTTGTAGCTTCCACCGTAGATTGTCTTTTGTGCTACGATGTGTCCGCCACCTGCTGCAAGCGCCTCAATTGTATAAGTGATTGCTGCTGCACCAGATGCAACTGCAAGTGCTGCTGAGCCACCTTCAAGTGCTGCTACTCTCGCCTCTAAAACTCCCTGTGTAGAGTTTGTAAGTCTACCGTATATGTTACCTGCATCTGCAAGACCAAATCTGTCAGCTGCGTGCTGTGAATCTCTAAACACATAAGATGTTGTCTGGTAAATAGGTACTGCTCTTGCATCAGATGCTGGATCTGGATTTTCCTGTCCTACGTGAAGTGCTAATGTTTCAAATCTATAATTACTCATAATTTTAATCTCCTTTGCTATTAAAAAAATTATTATCTACAACAACTACATCGAAATGCCTCAGCCTTTTGCATTCGCTCATTGTAGTTGTTTCTTACAAAAGAAATTAAACACTGTCTCATTTGTACTACCTTCCCTTCTAGAAAATAACTTTGCAAAACCAGGTTTCTGTTCCTTTTGTTTTGCCGTGTTTCTTACGTTGAAAAGATAATACTTCATATTACCTACTAGGTCAATAGGTTTAAGGATAAGAAAAAACTATAGCTAGTTATCAATAATATTTATAACCAGCTATAGCCTCTATAATTCCTCTATTATTTAGCAAAAAATAAGCATCTAAGTTGTCCCTATTCAGTAAGGCTTTGTACCAATTTCACGCACCCTGCTGCATCTTCAGAATATCCATCGGCTCCTATCTCATCCTTAAAGGATTCTGTAATGCAAGCACCACCGATGATAATCTTGGCGGTGCAACCTCTTGCTTTTGCTTCCTCAACCACATCAGCCATGCGCATCATTGTAGTTGTCATAAGAGCGGAAAGTCCTATAATCTGTGCACCTTCCTCAATGGCCTTGTCAACGATTTCTGATGCAGGAATATCCTTTCCCATATCAATTACATTGTAGCCATAATTCTTAAGCATCAATGCACATAGATTCTTTCCGATGTCGTGAATATCCCCTTCTACAGTTGCAATAACAACTGTTGCCTTGCTTTGGCCATCATCGGAAGCAAGCAGTGGCTCAATAACCTTCATTCCTGTTTCCATGGCATTGGCTCCAGCAATAAGCTGTGGCAAAAAATATTTCTTTTTGTCGTAGAGCTCACCTACAGCATTGATTCCACGTATCAAATGCTCCTCAATAATAACTTGAGGATCTATGCCTTCATCAAGAGCCTTTTGCACCTCACCTACAATTTGCTCCTTCTTTCCCTTGATAACACACTGGGTGATTTCACTTGCGCCTTCGCAGAGGCTTGCAACTGATACTCCACCCTTAGCACTAGCTGCACTGGCAGTACTTGTGGCAGCCTTGGCCTCCACTACCGGAAGGGCTGAATATTTCTCTAAAGCCCCTGGCTTGTTCATCAATGTATCTGCGGCAGCCGCCTGATACATAAGCATCTCCTGATTCGGATTTGCGATAGCCATTGTAAGGCCCTTGCTTACTGCAATTGTAAGGTATGTAGAGTTTACAAACTGTCTGTTTGGCATACCAAACGAAATATTTGAAAGGCCACAAACTGTTGGTAAATCTAATTCGTATTTACAATATTCTATTGTCTCAAAGCACTGTAAAGCTGCAGTGTTATCTGCACCAACTGTCTGAACCAAAACGTCCACAACAGCGTCCTCTTTCTTAAGACCAAGCTCTACCGCTTTGCTAATTACAGTGTTGATATGCTGCTTCTTTTCTTCCATGTCCTTTGGAAGACCTGCACCAGAAAGAGGAAGTGTGATAAACATCGCACCATATTTCTTTGCAAGCTTAAGCATAGGCTCCATCTTCTCGACCTCTGCGGAGATAGAATTGATAAGAGCACGACCTGGATATATTCTAAGTGCCGCCTCCATAACATCCACATGGCTGGTATCTAAACACAGTGGCAAGTCAACTGATGATGTGACCTCGTAGATGCTGTCAATCATCATCTGCTTTTCGTCGATACCATTCATTCCCATATTTACATCAAGAATGTTGGCACCTCTCTCCTCCTGCTCTCTAGCAAAATCTACAACCATAGAAAGAGAACCATTTTTGAGAGTCTCTTGGAATTTCTTTTTGCCGGTAGGATTGATTCGCTCACCTATAACCATAAATGGTCCGTCCAAATCTATCCATGCATTCATACGCTCGGAGGTTACAACTCTAAGTGGTCTATCCTCTATCTTATGAGCAGGCTTATCCTTAAGCTTTTCAACAAGAGCCTTGATATGCTCTGGTGTCGAGCCACAGCATCCACCAAAGAGTGATGCGCCTGCCTCATAAAGCCTTTCGCAAGCAGCGGCAAACTCCTCAGGGCCCATCTTGTAGACTGTCTTGCCATCCTCAAGCTCAGGCAAACCAGCATTCGGCTTTGCAATAATAGGTACAGTTGCCACCTTAGCCATCTGCTCCACTAGCTCAATCATCGCATCTGGGCCAGTGCTACAGTTAAGTCCCACACAGTCAACGCCCATGGACTGAAGTACAATCACAGCTGTATCTGGGCTAGTACCGTACAAAGTCTTTCCGTCAGGATTGTAAGTAAGTGAAACTACAACTGGCAAATCACAAGTCTCTTTAATAGCAAGAACTGCTGCACGACACTCCTGCAAGCTCATCATAGTCTCTACAACAAACAAATCTACTCCCTCTAAAAGGATAGCCTCCACCTGCTGCTTGTAACAGTCAACCAAATCCTCAAACATCAAATCTCCAAGAGGATATAGCTGCATACCTGTCATAGAGATGTCACCAGCTACAAGTCCCTTTTCGCCAGCCACCTCTCTTGTAAGTCTAACAAGCTGTCTATTCATCTCCACTAGGTTGTCACCTAAGCCATATTCGTCAAGCTTGATTTGTGACGCAGTAAATGTTGGTGCAAGAACTATGTCTGAGCCTGACTCATAGTATGCCTTTTGAACCTCTTGAATCGCCCCAGGATTATCAAGTATCCATTTTTCAGGGCACACGCCTGCTGGCATCCCTCGCTTTTGAAGCTCAGTGCCAGTAGCTCCATCTATAAAAACTATTCTACTTTCCAGTAATTCTCTAAACTCTGACCGGGTCATATTTTCTCCTTTAACAATCACTTTGCTCAGCTAAAGATTTTAGCATATAAATAAAAAAGAGGCTACTCAATGTCATAAACACTGAATGTCGCCTCTAATTCTTATAATATTCTAACTCCCTACTATGCAGCACCAAGAATAACTGTAGACAAGTATCTCAAATCGTGAGCAAGATTGATAACCTTCTGGGAATCTAAAATCTTGATAACTGGTCTAAGTGGATAAGACTTGTTCTGTCTCATAACAACCGCAACTTCTCCTGTGCTAAGCAACACCTGAGTGCCATTTGGAAAAGCATTTATGATTGACAGGAAAGTCTTGAAATAAGCCATGTTAAACTTGTTGCTCATGGTAAACATAATCTCAATTGCTTGAGATGGTGACTTGGCCGACTTGTATGAACGCTCAGTAATAAGAGCATCATATACATCAACAATGGAAAGAATCTGAGCCATCTTGCCAATGTACTCTTCAGTGAGCCCTCTAGGATAACCCGAACCGTCAAGATTCTCATGGTGATTGAGAATGGCCTGACGCATCTCCTCACTGACAAGCTCAGCATCCATCAAAAGCTTGTAACCATATACAGGGTGAGTCTTTATCATTTCGTACTCGTCCTTAGTAAGCCTTGCTGGCTTGTTGATTACCTCTGATGGAATCTTCTCCTTGCCTATATCGTGAAGTAGACCGGATACTGTTACAGCACGTACAAAATGCTCATTCTCACCAAGTGCCTTAGCAAGCACCGCTGCCATTGTACCTACATCAATGGAATGCTTATATGTATACTCATCGCTAACCTTGAGCTTCTCAAGATTAATACAAAGTGCCTTTGAATTGCCGATAATGGCGTATACTTCCTCGCCAATCTCCGCTGCTCCCTTTGTTAAAGCTACAACATCATCTACATCAGAAAAAATACGCTTAAGTGTCTCTACTGCATACTTCTTAAATGACTCATCAAATGTAATCGACTCATCCTCGTCTGGCAACTCTAAATCAGGATCAATCACTGGTGGCTGTGCATAAGAAACTACCGCCTTAATACGTCCCTTGTAATTAGAGAGCTTGTTAAGCATGTTATTATCGATAACTGTCATCTTAGGACAGAGTAAAACACCCTTGTCTGTATAGATATCTGTTTCAGTTATACATCCTTTAGGAAGGTCCGAAACGTACCCGTCTATTTCCTTAGTCATACCTAAACCCTTTTGTTATAAAAATCAGCTAATTTTATTATACGACGATATATTATAACAAAAATGTTATTTATTCAACAACAAAACTAAAAATATATTTAATTTTTAACTTTTTGATAGAAATAGCCTAATATTCTAATTCTTTTTAGTCACTAATCCCAACCTAAAGCTTTGCGTTTTGCCTTCATGTCGTCAACAATTTGCTTTGCAAGTTCCACTGGGTCAGTATTAACATTCATTGTTGAACCAAGCAACTCCTTAGTGCCATGCTTAAGGAATTCGATAACGTTTTTAGAGCCGTGAATCTGAGCCTCTACACAGTGATATGAGCTTATACCGTTAAGTCTGAATCCAAGAGCAGCATCTATACCCTTTTCATTGCCCCACTCAGGTGAAGCAAAGGCATAAGGCAACTCTGGTATATCTTTTCCAAGCTCTCCTGCGATTCCTGCGAATATACCTGTAGAACGTGTATTATCGATACACTCACCCACATGCCATACTGGTGGCAAGTCTGGCTCAAGGAATTCTCTTAAGCTATCTCCGGCTTTTTCCTTGCCTGATACGGCACAATATCCCAGCTTCATAAGTGGGAAGGATGCACATCCGTTTGAAATAATAAGTACATTATTCTTAAGGAGCTCGTCTGCTACGTCCACGATACATTTTTCATATAAAACTTTTGGATTGTTACATCCAACCATATTTACAACACCAAGAATCTGTCCTGACTTGATTGCCTCTGCGATTGGCTTCATGCTGCCAAATCTTCTATGAATATACTCAACAGAGAATCCAACCTCAGCCTCAACCTCATATGGAGGAATGTAAACAGGAATACCCTTACGATTCTCAAAGCTTTCGATTCCTCGTCTTACAATCTGCTCTGCCAACTCCTTGGTCTGGTCAAGGTTGCTGTGGTGATGGTCGTACTCATAGCGCTCTGCTCCAGGAAGTCTTGCGGAATCACTTGTTGTGATAACAACTGTCTTAAAACATCTTGCCACATCCATAATAGAAGGGAATACGTCCTGCACATCTGCCACCCAAAGATCAAGGGCGCCTGTTCCAAGTACAAGCTCTGCTGATACTGCATTTGAAAGAGGAATAACACCGCTATCTCTATACATAGCAGAAAGTCCCGAACAGCAAATACCGTAAAAACGAATTCCCTTTGCACCCTTTGACTTGGCAAGCTCGATTAAATCATCACGCTTTCCTGCTGCCACAATCTGGCTAACAAGAAGTGGCAAGTGACCGTGCACTGCAATATTTACATATCCCTTTTCAAGGGCTCCAATGTTTACCTTGGATGTAACTCTATCGCCTACACCAAACAATGCATCAGTTGCAATAGATGCGCCTACAACACCTGAGAATGTAAATGCAAGGCCGCAACGTAGGAATTGCTGCATGATACTCTTCCAGTCACCGTCTGTAGCACATCCGCTCTTATGATATGCCTCAAATACTTCGTGATAAGCACTGATAGGTAAAATATCAAGCTCCTTCCAAACCTTTTGTCTTTCTGGAAGAGCGCATGAAGAAATAGTCTTGTACTCTCCAGGAACTGTTCTAGACATATCCTCCAAAAGTGCATCTGCCAAATCCTTGGCTACATTTTTAAGTTGACGATTCTTTTGTCTAATGCCGAAAGCCTCAGCTGTACTTCTGATTTTCTGCTCGCCAAGAATAGGAATATCTAGTTCTCCCTCGGCAGCCTTCTTAAGGGCAAGCATAACCTCGCGGGCATGCATTCCGTGTTGTGCTGCACCAGCAGCGGCTGAACGAAGAAGATTTCTTGCAACAATAAGGTCTGCATCAGCACCACAAACGCCCTTAGGCGCCTTTGGTGTAATACGGCATGGTCCCATGTTACATACCTTACAGCAGACACCTGCAAGACCAAAGTTACACTGTGGTTTTTGAGCATCAAATCTGTCAAAGGTTGTATCTATACCAAGCTGTTCCATTCTAAGAAGCATCTCTCTTACAGCAGGGTCTGGAGTTTGATCAATAACATCCTGCTTTGAAGGGAATGTCTTTCTATACTCAGAAACTGCA
>JAILGH010000085.1 GCA_024697025.1 Pseudobutyrivibrio sp. | reverse complement strand
CATCTCAGCAAGGTTAGCACCTTTACCACCGAGAAGGTTACGCATGGTCATGTCGCCTTCGCTAAACATATAAACCCATTTGTTAGCCATTTTGATAATCCTCCTAAATTAAATAAATAACAAATTTAATGCTGCCTGTTTTACGGGGTTACAGACAGTCCGTTAATATTTAAACACACTTCTGAGACCATTTCAATAAAAACCATTGTGTAAACAGTAGAAAATCAGAGGTCATTTTTGTGCACTTTTTCTACAATATATTTTGAGATGACAGACAAAAGGACCAGGCGCTTGCGCCTAGCCCTTTTTCCCTCATCAGTCAGCCCCCCTGGCGAAGGGAAGCCAATTTTATTTCTCCTTGGTCTTCTCATCATAAGTTTAAAGCGTTTTAAAACGTGTAGTCCTCCACAGAAGCCGCCAAGCCGTGGGCACGTTGTGCATCCATGGCTTTCGCCAGAGCGTCCTTGTCAGCCAGCACCTCCTTTAACTTTTTAATAAGAAGCTTGTAGTCCTTCGCCGCAAAAATGTTTGAAGGGTCGGTATATTCCTTGGAGTGACAAGTCTCTCCAAAGGCCAGTATCAACTGGTTATGCATAAAGGCATTTCTCGTGCCCTCCACTATCTCACCCTCGTGGTTGATGTCTAAATAAAAATCGCACTGGACAAACAATCGCATCAGCGTTGATATTTTAATGTTAGGATACATTATCGCATTTTCGAATCGCTCATGAGACAAAAGCTTACCTGACATTTCCGTAAGGGCCGTCACATGGAACTTCACCTCTGGAAGTGCCTCCAATATCTCTGCCAGCTTTTCCACGTTTTCTGTGTTGGTACAAATCAGCGCCTCTGGCCTGCCAAGGTTTTCCTTTTTAAATGAATAAATAAATCCAAGCTCAGACACCTTAGCCTTTGGCGCCCCAAGCTTTATCAGTCGCTGGTATGCTGGATGATTCTGCACAATCACGTGACCGCACCTGCTTGCCTCATTTTCAAAAATAAAATTCATGTTGCCAGGAATCTCATTTCCTGTTGCCTCCTGCCAAAACAGGATGTCATCCTTGGACTGACCTGCTACCAGCGCGTTTGATACAAAAAATGGTGTTGATAAGGAATTGAAGAAAACTCTACTGCCTTCCCAACCCATCCTTTTAATATAGTAGGAAACAAACTCCGTCCTATTCTTAAAAATAAAAGTCCTGTCCTCGTAATTTAAAATGATATCCGTAGTGACAAAGTTCTCCACAATTATCTCTTTGCCATTTACATCAAAATAAGTTTTGTTGACCTTTTGTCCCTTCTTATTAAAGCTTGTTATGGCGTACTTGCAGCCATACTTGTTGTAGTGCTCAGACAGGCGAACCACTCCCGATTCGTCAATCCAATCCACCACCTTCACAAGGCGCTTGTTCTTTGGCTCTGCATAAAAAATGCGGGCTCTTTCCCTGTCCTTATCATGGACGCTGCCACTTGAATTATTGCCACCAATTTCCCAATAATCTGGCACGGAAATCTGATTGAAGTAAAGTGGCTTACCCGGGCAATTCCCTGATTTAAAATCCCCAAGAAAATACTCAAATACGTTAGTTACATCATCAGGCAAAAAGCCGTCGTCATTAATGACAACAGCCTGAAAATCCAGTTTGGCATTTTTAAAGGAATCCACCAAATCCTGACTTCCACGATTGAAATAATCTAATAGAAGTATTATTTTTCCGCTACTAGTTTTTTCCATTTTGCCTCCACTTCACTTGCCAAATATTCCTTAGCTTTTTCATAAGAATGCTTGCTAAATGCCTCCAAGTCATCCTCCATAAAAAGCTTTTTGATTGCGTCCACAAGCTTTGCTTGCCTTTTATTTTTCTCCATGCCAATGGTGTAAGGAAGCTTGTAACCGTTTACTCCATCGTCAATAAAATTCCTGTTTCCATAGCGCACGTCAAATCCGATAATAGGAAGCCCCGAACCTACAGCCTCCATCAGGGTAAGTCCAAAGCCCTCGCTAGTTGACCCAGACAGATACGCCTCATAATTTACGTACACATCTGTCATGTCGTGCTGTCCCATAAGATGGATATAATCTGTGGCGCCAAGACTTTCAATCTGCTCCTCAAGGCTCTTTTGCGCCGTGCCCTTTCCATAAATATCAAGGGTAATATCCGGGATAAATTTGTGAGCCTCAGCCACTGCCGACACCAGCCAGTCAACATGCTTTTCTGTCGCAAGGCGAGATGCAGTAATTAACGAATGCTTCCTCCTTGGCTTATCTGGCTTTTTAAGCTCCGCCAAGCTGCCCACCGGAATGGTCACAACATTTGGCGATATATTCATGTATTTTTCAAACTGCTGCAACAACAGCTGTCTCTGGGCCTCCGTTGCAGCCACATAAAAGTCTATATGCTTATGCATCGCAAATGCGTATTCATAATAATTGTTCCAAAGGATGTAATCATCGTCCGTGGCACCTTCGCTAAAGTGATCCGCGTGAATGATAATGCCAACCCTGGCATCCCCAGCATTTTCCAAAATAGCCTGGCCCTGGCCTGTGGACCTATCGATGATAACGATATCATCAGCAGTGAGATTTAACTTGGAAGTCATATATCCCACCAACTCATGCTTAGAGCAAATCACCTTGTCAGGAAACTTGTACATTACCACATCGTCGTCATTTATCTCCTCGTAGGCAACGCTGCCGTCCGTATTGAAAAATCTACGCTGATACATGTGCGCCTTGCCATCAAGTGGCGCATAGTACTCCGAGAACACTCGCCCTGCCATAAAATAATCCTTGCGAATCAAATATCCTCTAGATACAATCTCTACTCTATGAACCAGCTCATCAACATCATTCAAAAAGTATATGCGATAAAAATCATTATCGTTACCAAATACAATTCGGCCCTTGTTGCCATCTCTCTCAAAGACGTACCTATCTGTAGGAAGCGTGTCCTTTAAATCATCTAGGGTATATGTAACCTCCGACGGCTTTTGGTCTGTAAAAAATGTGTAGAGCCAAATAATCTCGTCATCCTCAAAGCCTATGTTTCTAGTCATGTCAATCAGGTTGTCTCTAGGAAACATGTCGGTAAATATGAACTTTGCATCGGCGCCTATGTTTCTAAGCACCTTGGCTCTATAGCTTTGCGCATACTCTACACCTGAGGATGCCCAGCCTATGCCTAAGTTGAAATTATAAATCATAAAGTCATGTCTCCTTCTATTTACCCTTATTATTCATTATCCCCTCAGGGGGAAGCCTTTTAGGTTACGGCAAAATTATATGTAATCTATTCTTCTCATCCATACTCACTTCGCTAAGACAAATATTTCTAATAATATTCCTCTTAATGCTAATCTCCATCTTGCGGAAGGACTCCAAGGCCTCCCCCTGGTATTCAAACATCAGGTTACGCTGGGCGGAGCTACGTCCGGTGACTGCCGCCTGCAGCTGCTGGAGATAATCCACCTGCTCAATCCAAGCCTCGTCGATGGCAGAAAGTGCAGACACTCTGATAAAGTCGTTCATTCCTGCATCGGAGCCTATAGACTCACGCTTCTCATCCAAAGACTTTTTCAGTCTTGCCAGCATGTAGGCTCGTACCCTAGATTTATTCTTAAGGTTAAGGAAATTAATATCCTTTTCCATCCTATATGAAATGTTATCAAGCAAATATCTGCTAAGCTCTGGCTGAGTCAGGTTGCGATTTTCCTTGAGAAATAGCTCAATATTTTCCATAGCTATATCTATAAGCTTTCCTCGCTCAACAGTGCCACCGTCAAGCAGCATATCTCTAGTGTCATACATAAGCTTTCTCTCAAGCTGCAGTACAACGTCGTAATCCTTGGAGGTCTTTCTGTTGGTAACCCCAAGCTCCTCGTTGGTGCGCTGGGCGCCGTTTACAATTCGCTTTATCCTTCTATCGCTTATACGTTTTTTGCCCTCGATATATTTCTTCAGCTTGTCTGGGTCTGTTCCCTTCTCCACAATGTCGTCTTCCAAGGAAACAATAAATCGGCTGTAGCCAGGATCTCCCTGTCTGCCGGCACGACCTCTGGCCTGTCTCTCATCCCTGACGTTTAGCATTCGACCAACACCGATTACCGCCAAGCCTCCAAGCTCTTTCACACCGGCACCAAGCTTGATGTCGGTACCACGTCCTGCCATAGATGTTGCAACAGTCATGGCTCCCATCTGGCCGGCCTCCTTGATAATGTCAGCTTCCCAGAAGGCATTGTTGGCATTTAAAACCGAATGAGGAATCCCCTCTTTTACAAGCAAATGGGAAATGATTTCTGTATCTGAAATCATGGTTGTAACTATAAGAACAGGTTGGCCTGTGTCATGCTTTCTAAGAGCCAGCTGGATAACCGCCTCAAACTGCTTCTTGGAATCGCTGAAATACCAGTCCTTACAATCCACTCGCTGCACAGGGTTGTTGGTTGGAATAACCACAACTCGCTTTCCATATACGTCGTAAAGCTCATCCTTGGCATCGTAGATTGTACCGCTCATGCCTGCCATCTTTGGGAACATTGAAAAGAAATTTTGGTAGGTGATAGATGCCATGGAACGGTTTTCCTGAGTGATATCTAGTCGCTCCTTGCACTCTATGGCCTGATGCTGACCCCCACGAAGCTTAACACCCTTAAGCATACGTCCTGAGCTGGCATCAATAAGAGCCACTTCACCTGACTCAGAAATCATGTACTCCGTACCCTTCTCAATAATCTTGTGAGCTCTGAGAGCTAGCACAAGATGTCTATAAATCTCAAAGTATTCTGGCGCAAAAATATTGTCTATACCAAAATAGCTCTCTGCATAAGCAAGTCCCTTTTCAGTGAACCAAACATTTTTCTCCTCCACCTCATAGTCCACATCTTCCTTTAGAGTACGGACAAAGAAATCCGCAGTCTCATAGAGATTGGACTGTACACGAGGCGCACCTGAAATTACAAGTGGAGTGCTGGCACTATCAAGAAGCACCGAGTCCGCCTCATCAATAATAATATAGTTAAACTCTCGCAAAAATCGCTCGCTGGCAGACTTTACAAGGTTGTTAATCAGATAATCAAATCCCAGTGCAGAGTGAGTCGTATATACGATATCCGCATTGTAAATTTTCTTTTTCTCGTCGTTTTCAAACTTATCATCCTCGTCACGCTTAACGCCTGCCTCAATGGATAGTCCCATAAATTTGTAGGCAGGTCCCATATCCTCCGCATCACGAAGAGCTAGGTACTCGTTGTTGGTAACAAGGATAGCCCCCTTTTTTGTTAAACCATTTAGGTACATAGGAAGTGTTGCAGTAAGAGTCTTGCCCTCGCCGGTATTCATCTCAGCAAGATACCCCTTGTGAAGGGCAATACCAGCAAGAATCTGCACGTCAAAAGGATACATTTTAAGCACTCTAAAATCAGCCTCGCACATAGCTGCGAAAGCCTCCGGTAAGATTTTGTCTAAGCTTTCTCCCGACTCATAGCGTGACTGAAACTCTGCAGTCTTAGCCTTAAGCTCCTCATCAGAAAGCGCCTCCATGGCAGACTTGTAGCGCTTAACTCTCTTCAAATCCTTATACAGTTTTTTGACGATTCCTCTTGTCTTTTTAATTTTCATACTAGATTTCTTCTATTGTAACTGAATGGTAAACAAACTCCGTCATACCTGCATTTATCAACTGCATCCTATAGCTATAGGTCTTAAGTGGGCAAGAAAATTCTGCCTCGGTGTCTCGCAAAGTAAAATCCCCTGCCTCACGCTCGTATCTATCAAGAAAAACAAGCCTGATTAGATAGCCTGTGCCATCCTTGGTATCCACATTGACCTTGATGCGATACCTACTCTCTCCATCGATAATAGGAAGCGATGGTTCGATTCGCTGCGCCTGATAATTGGTCAGCGAATACCACTCCTTGATAACAGTACCTGGCGGCATCAACTCATTTTTAAAATGCACGCTGCTCTTGCTTTGGTACTCAATCTCAGAGCCGTATAGATAAGTGTCTGAGCTATATTCATTCCAATAGATTGTCCAACTTGCTTTTTCCATTTAACTCTCCAAAGTCTGCATAACGTCTTTCCACTTTTCCAAAAGTTTCTTGGTGGTATATTTCTGCCCGATTTCGTAAGAATAAACCTTGGCCTGATTCCAGTTGTAAAGGGAACCAAGGAAATAATCTAGCGCCGCTGGCAGCTGCTCAAACTCTTTGACTACAAATCCATTTCCACCGTTTAACATGTACTGAGTCTCACGGCGAACTAGCTGTGGAATTGCCGAGCTGATGCAGTTAATCTGCAAAAACAAATCTGGGTTGTGCTGCATATCCACCATGATTCTCTGCTCGCGGATACATTTACTTACCGACAATTCATCCACGCACTGCTCAACAAAAAATCGCACCGGAATTTTCTCAACAGTCCTCTCGTCGATTTCATTTTCAGCAGTTTCATCTGCGATGGTTTCTGGTATAACCATCCTTCTATCAAATCCCGCCTCAACCAAAATATCAGCAATGGTCTCAAGGAGCTTATCTGGCAAATCGTAGGCTGCATTTCTAGTAAAAATATGCACCATGGCATTTTCGTTGGTCTGTATATACGTAGCCAGCTGAACCATCAAAAGCTTAAATCTATCTGCTGGCAAATCATCTACAGGCACAAGGATTTTTTGAACTGTTAGCTGCTGGCTGATACCAAAATCCATTCTCGAATCGTAAGGAGAAATATCGATAACGTTATCAACGTCCTCCTCCATCTCACGCTTCAAGTATCTAGTGGTGGCCTCAGAATCGGTGATAATATATCCCGCCTTCTTAACCATCTCCTTTCCCTCAGGATGCTTCTTTATGCGATATCTGTCACCATAAAATGACAGGATACATTTTCTTTTTTCAATGAATTTCTCCAAAGGAATATAGTTTAAGGCATGCATCGCCACACAGAAAATATCCTCCTTGGCGGTTGCATCTAAGTGAGCCTCAAGGACCTCCATTATTACTTCTGCCATGTCCTCGTAATATAGCTTCTTAAAGGTCTTGGTCTCGAATTCCCCGTCCTTCGCTAGCAGGTAGGTGTTGATTTTTTCGTTGATTTCCACCCTACCTGTGCTGGAATACTCACGAAGCTTGGTGGCACCACTTTCTGTAAGATAATCCGTATATACGATTACACCGTTGTCATACACTTCTGTGGAAGAGACAAATCCTCTGTCGTCGTAAATGTTGCGGCGACTGAGGGTTCCATTTAGATACATACTAACTTCGATAGGGTTTCCCGCCTCACCAAAGTTGATTTCTGCGTACTTAACATTCTCCAAATAAGCCACTACAACAAATGGCGTATATACGAATTCGATGTGGGCAGGCCAGGCAAGATTGTGGAAAGAAAAGACCACAGCCTTTCTGCGTTTCACCTCCTGAATAGCGTCAAAACATGACCAGTAAGGCGCATGAAAAACGCCCTGCCTATGCAAGAAATGCCTAAAATTAGGGGTGTGACTAAGAAGCAGAATCTTGAAATCACGCATGCCATTTCGATAAAACATCTGAACCTGCTTTACCGTATCGTCGAACTCAGTGTGCATACGTCTAGTGTGCCAATTCTGCTCAGATTCTTTCCATTTATTCTTTTGATACCACGCTGGAACAAAGTAAAGCATATCTCCTCCTTAGACTTAAGTTAAATAAATGGAATGTAGGCGTCGTAATCATATACCGCCCTAAACTCTCGATAAAGGTTGCAGTTGATACTGCCCATGGCAATCATAATGGATGGCAAACTCATTACCGAAATATCCACGTAGCCCTTCAGCTGAAGCACCAGTGGAAGGCCTATACACAAAGCCATAAAGCTGGCTGAAAAAACTGATATAAAAAATACTCTCTTGCTAATAAATCTGCGAGTAAGCTTTCCGGCTCTAAGGCCAGTGATACTATCTCCCGCCTTTTGCAGATTCTCAGCCAAGTTCTTGGGGCTGATAAATACAAATGAAAAAATCACGGAGATAACATACAAAACCGCCACGTAAACGCATATACCAAGGGTGTGGGTGGTATCCATATTTTCCACCGCCCAAGCTACCCTGCTGTCGTCAGGGAAGAAATTGTTTAAAAGCTTACACACGTAAATAGGCAGCATGAAAAATGCCGAAGCAAACATAACCGGCATCATTCCAATAGGATTAAGCTTGATTGGGATATAGTTCTTATCCGAATAAATATTGTGAATTGAAATCCTCTGCATAGGGATGCGATATTCTGTGTTCTCAAAAATAATTGTAAATAACAGCGCAAAGCCACCAATAAGTCCAATTATCTTAAGATTATCAACGCTAGCATAACGCACTGTGTTAACCACGCTATCAAGAATGTTTACATAGATAAGCACCGTCTGACCGCCGATACCGTATTTACCATTTCTGGTGGCAAGCCAGAGAATAACAAATGCGCCTGTAACCATCTGGGCACCAGAAATAATCTTGGCAAGCAAAAGCTGCCAACCATCATGATAAATATAAAAGGTTGAACCTGTGGTAAAGTAGGCCTGAACAACGGCCCAAATGAACATCAAAATAAGAGTGGCAGTTGTAACTTTCTTAGGTGAAGTATGGGATTTGCTGTCTGCATTTTTAACAGCTACAGCCACCTGAATTAAAAGTGTTGAAAACATAAACGGTGAAATACCAAGAGCAAGTACACTTGTCTTGTAACGGTCTCCACCTATTGTCTGCATAATCAAATCTTCGGTGCCATCACGCAAAGCATCGTATGCGGCTAAATCCACGCCATAAAGAGGCAGCTCTCTTCCAATAAGATAAGCTGCCATAATTATTAGAGTAAACAATAATTTTTGAATTAATGTTTTTGGAAAATATCTCTTTTTCAAAGCTCCGCCCCAAATAATTATTTGTGCAATATCATCGCAAGACTACAAAATCTATATTTATTATAGAGCAGTGAAACTTGATATGCTAGACTTGATTGTCATTTTTGCTTTGTATATTTTCTTTCTCCTTCTTTGCTTTTCCAAATCCAAAGAAGGCTATGATTGCTCCAAGTACAGGCAATGTATGTCTACCAACTGTAGATGACAATTCCTTTGCCTGACCAAACTTAGCACTCTCCTCATCACTAACAGTCAATATATCCTGTGTCTCGGAGTCTGCCTTGTGAAGCATTGCCATGTTTTCTGAGTTATTTGTAATAGTAACTCTGTTGCCGGCCTCTGTAGCACCCTGTCTGCTTTGGTTGGCCTGCCTTACAGTAGCCCCAGCATTGCCATTTTCTGCCTGTGCTGCTGTCTGGGCTGTATTAGTTGTAGCCTCGCTATCTGCAGTATTTTCAATAACATGACCATGATCATCATGTACAACTGAAAGTGGAACCTTGGCCTCAGAAATATGGGCGTGTGCCACATCGGCAGAAGCCTTTGCAACTGCAGCTGATTCGCTAGTGGCAGCCGCAATACTACTTGATTCCGCTACACTTCTTGAAAGTGATGCTGCCATCTTTTCAGATTCTGCAGATGCTGATAATGATTCTGCAGCACTAATAGATGCTACTATTCTAGTTGAATCAGATGCACTAAGTGAGTCTGATATTCTAGTTGATTCTGATGTACTAAGTGATTCAGCTATCTTAACTGACTCTGATAAACTAAGGGACTCAACTACTCTAGTTGATTCTGACGCAGATGCTCTAGCTTCCTCTGCTGCAATACTCATAGATTCATAGGTGCTAGCCAACAGAGAGTTTGCAACTCTCTCAGACTCTCTTCGCTCTGAAAGAGAATCTGCCCTAGACTCTGATGCATTCTGAGAAGCCAACAAGCTTTCAGACGTAGATACATCAAATTCACCCTGAAGAACTTTCATAGCATCAATAGACTTGGCTAAGCTTGCAACGCTTTCCTTTAATGCATCCCATATTGCTATGTCCCTCTCATACTCTTCTTTTTTGTACCAATCCTGACCCTTGCTGTTAAATTTAGCCTGACCATTTGGATTGGAATTTATGTTTTCCTTTTCTAGTACGTTGATACCTGTAACGTTCTTGGCAACATCATCATAGTCTGTAAGTCTGCCGTTGGCACCAACAGTCTTGAAATAAGATTCACCCTCTTCATCTATAGTTACGTAATCGTAAAATTCTGTATGTTCAATGCCATTTACATCTGTGTATGTAACCTTGCAGTTCTTGTCCTGGTATGCACCTCTGTTGTCCCATTTTGCCTGAAATGTGGACACAGTATTCTCATCAAGCTGGCCGGTCAAAATCAGCTTGAACTTTATCATGGCAACAGCCAAAGGACGACCGACCACATTGTAGTAATTGCCTGAAGTAAGCTTCTGATTGTTGTCAGCAATGGCACTTCTAGTAGTTTCCTCAGCTGTCATCTTGGCATCTACATCAGCCCTGGCATCTATAAGGGCGCTGCTCTCATAGCCTGCCGCTGTGTAAGCCGTGCTTTCAGAAGCATACGAACTCTCAGCCTCGTATACCGCAGTAGAAAGACTTTCACTTTTCTGATTAAATACCTCTTGATTTGATTCTGATGTGGAAGCGAGCGCTGCTTCCTCTTCCTCTATAGTTAACTCAGTTGTATTTTCTGCTTCTACACCTGTCTCAGTGATTTCTTGCTCTCCAACTGACTCATTAGTTCCTGCTAAGGTTGCTCCTCTCAAATTAGCTTTCGCTATGTTTGCTCCTAAAACTGTATTCTCTACAGGTGCATTCTCAGTAATTGTCCCCTCTTCCACATTAGCTGCTGACAAGGTTTTCCCCTCTGTAGCAACAGGCATAGTTCCACTAGCCTGCTCTGTCTCCTCCCCAGCTGGTGGCGCAACTGCCTCCACCTCTACTATCTGCTCCTCTGCTCCAATAGCCGCACCTTCCCCTGTGCCCGGTGCAACTTCCGAAACCTCCTGAACCACTTCAGTGGCTGTCTCTAAAGTTACCTCCTGAACAGGCACAACTAATTCCGCCTCTTCAGCAGCTTCCATATCTTGAGCAAACGCCAAATTTGCATCTCCTAAAGTTGATGCTCCTGTTGTAGCTGCACCAGCGATGGCAGCCCCTTTTAATAAATGGTGAACTTTCTTCTTTGCCATTTTCTTCTCCTTAATACCTAACTCTCATAACTTGACACTCTATACATTAGATATCGTCTCATCTTCCCCGATTCCTATCTTCAAGTATAGTTATGAATTATGAATTTTTTATGTCCTACAAGAAAGAGCAGTGCGAGGCGACATTTGCTGTAAGCAAATAAATTCTTCTGTCGCCGAGACACATATTTCACACGAAGTGTGTTTTTTACCTTATAGGAGATTGCAAAGCAATTTCCTATAAGGTAAAAAAGTGAGGCCTTGAGGGATTACCTCAAGGCCTAGGGGGTTATTAATGGGTTTCCTTGCTCGTGTCGCAAAGGATTAAGATTCTTCTTCGTCTTCGTCTCGTCTAAAGATGCCTGGAAGCACTTTAAGTAATGCTGCAAATCCTGTAGCAAGTGTTCCTGATGCTACTATTATTCCGTGTAAGTTTTCACTTAAAGCAGCACCCATTTTAGCTGTTTCCTCATCCTCAATTGTAGTTGTCTCACGCACTGCATCCTCAACCACGCTAGTATCAACCTCCACTGTTTCCTCTGGAACTGTTACTGCAAGAGGAACTGGGTTGTCAGTTATTGGTGTGTAGATTCCCTGATTGATAACTGGTGTCTCTGTTGGTGCCACTACGCCTTCATCAAGTCTTCCAATAACAGATGATATAGGTGAAGGTGTAACTGTCTCAGCCGTTACTGCAGTCTGTGTAGATGTTGCTACTGCTGCTGGTGCTTCTTTTCCTGCTTCAGCTACTGCTGCTGTATCTTCGGTTGTAGTAGATGCCACTTCTGCCTCTTCCTCAGCTGATGCTGGTGAAGATGTAAGTACATCAGTAATTGAAGCATAGCTTTCGCTTAAGTATGCTGCTGTCGAAGCTGATGCAGATGCTGACTCAGATTCACTTGTGCTAAGTGACTCTTCTGTGCTTGCTGAAAGTGAAAGGCTTTCACGCTTTGCCTCTGATGCGGCTTCGGAAAGTGATGCCCTCTCGCTTAATGAACTAGCTCTGCTTTCTGATGCAGCCTGTGATTCTGCTAGGCTACCAGCTACACTCTGAGAGAATGCCACTTGATTGCTCTTTATTTCCTTGACAGATGCTGAAAGTTGCTCGATAATTCCTGGAAGATTCTCGCGCATATCAACATCATTAGTATATGCTTCAGTTGTATAGAAATCATAGCCCTTATAGTGTCCCAGTCCATCTGGAAGAATTACAACTTCATAACGGGCACCTTCATACATTGTTCTGACGCCATTTTCTGTGTAGTATAACTGATAGTTGAAGTATCTCTCTCTAGGTGTTCCTGCATCCTTTAACAAACGAACATCTGTAAACTCAACGCTCTTTCTTACTACATTGATTCCACCTACGTTAGGTGCATAGTCTTCACCACTGACAGTTTTACCATTTACTATTACAGAGCTAACTTCCCATTTGAATAAAGAATTACCCTCGGAGTCGCAGGTGACATAGTCGTAATACTCTTCGTGATATTCTTTATTTGTATCCAAATATTGTACTCTTAAATATTTGCTATCGTAACCGTTTCCTACCCATTCCATCTTAACATTGCGAAGATTTTCAGAGTTAACCATGCCATCCTGAAGCAATCTATATTTGATCATTTCCTGAGCAAGTCCACGAGCACATGAAGCATTGTAATAATTTCCTGTAGTTAAAACCTTGCTAGATGCTGCTACAGCTTCACGCTGTGCTTTTTCAATTTCCTGATATGCCTTTACTATCTGCTCTTGCTCTTCTAATCCTTCTATATCATATCCAGAATTATGGTAAGATTCAGAAGTTGAAGTATATTCAGATTCTGCCTCATCTAATGCCTCAGACATGCTCTCGCTTGCTGCACTTTGGCTGTCTGCATTATATTCAGATGTTGATGCTAGCATTGAATCTTCTTCAGAAATAGATTCGCTGTCGCTTGCATAAATCTCTTCATCAGTTAAAGTTGTGGAAGTTGTTGGCGCTGTAGGTGCCGTGTTAACCTGGCTCTCATTATTATCTGTAGGAGCTGTTGCTGCTGCAGGTGCTGCTGCCATAAGTCTTCTAGGTGCTGCCCTAAAAAGTATAGGTGCAGGCTCTTCCTCTGGTGCCTCTACTGCTACAGGTGCTTCTACTGCTGCTGGCGCTTCTACTGCTTCTGGTGCCTCTGCTGCTGGTGCCTCTGCTGCTTCTGGTGCCTCTACTGCTTCTGGTGCCTCTACTGCTTCTGGTGCCTCTGCTTCTGGTGCCTCTGCTGCTTCTGGTGCCTCTTCTGCTTCTGGTGTTTCCACTGTTGCTGGTGCCTCTGCTGCTGGCACTGTAACTTCTGCAGCCGTATTTTCCATTGGTGTCTCAAGTGCAACTGGAGGTGTTACTATTTCACCTGTCACTTCCAAGTCAAGGGCTTCGGCATACGCAATTTTTGCATCTGTCATAATTGATGCGCCACCTATAGCTGTTCCAGCGATTATTGTTCCTTTTACCAATGCTTTAACTGATTTGTTTGCCATAACTCATCACACTCCTATAACTCAACTATTCTACTTATATAACAAATTTCGGATAGTTTTTATTATTTAGTGAGGTCAGTATATTCAAATTCTATGAACAAATAATGATTTTTCATTAACCATTTTGCCAATTCTTGCAACTTCTTGCCTAGTTCATAAAAAAATCACAGATATTGTGATTGTTAATAGTTTTTTCACCTTTAAAACACAATATCTGCGATTTTTCACATCTAGTTTTCTATTAAATTTTCCTTCTATATTCTATTAAAATCTTCTTTTAGGATTCTGTCATATTGACCTTTGAACCAAGCACCGATTCCTGCGGTGTTGTCATTATGTCGTCCATGTAATCCCTTTCCATATACCTGAACGCCAGCAGAATTTAACTCCGACAAAAGCCTGTCATAGGCAGTTCTGTCATAGTCGTCTTCAAACATGTAGGAAACTATAAATTTGGTGTGACCAAAATCTGTGTCCCTAATCTTGTTCCATACTCGGTTGTTAAGTGTATCAATGTGCTTTTCCTCCATACCATCTGCATAATGATTAAGTAGATCTAGCGATGTTGGAAAACCAGCAGGGCGATTCAACCTTTCATTTAAAGCTATGTCACCAAGACTAGCCAACGGCTTGCCCAGTATCAATGCATGTGGCCTGAAATCACATCCATAGTATAGTGAGCCTATGGTGCCCATTGATATACCTGATAAAATAAGCTGCTCCGGATAGAACCCAAGCTTGCTTAAGTACTTGTTGATAATCTCAACCATCAAGTCCTCATACTCTTTGGATCCAATGTAAAATCCTCCACCCTCGAAACGCTGCTCTGCTATTAATAGGAAAGGACACCCCATCTTTCTCATCATGTAATAGCCTTCAAAGCCTTCCATGGTCTTGTAACCTGAAAAATAAACAGCTAGCGGTGGCTTCAAATCTCCTGGATCAAAATATGCAAAAATCTCTTCCCTATCAGAGGTTACATACCTTTCTCCACCAACCATAAACTCGCCAATTCCTCGACGAGAATATCTGTCATGTAAAGCTATAACACTAAGCTTGCCTTTGCCTCTAGCTTTTAGCGATACAAACAAAACGCCATCTATATTGTCATTTTCAATACAGATTTCATCCTGCATTTCTATTTCATTGTAAGTCCAGATATTAGATACGTCTGATATGCTGCCTCCAACAAACTTCCTAATCTCAAGCAGTATCTCCACCGAATCATCCTTGGTATACTCTAGCCACAAGTCAAGAGACATTCCATCCGAAACCGGTATATTATATTTCCAAAAAACAATCTGGTTGAAGCTTGAGCCGTAGTCTCCATCTAGCTCCACGCTGTACTGCCCATTCCACTTTATGGATCCCTCAAAGCCCTGGGCAATACCAATATCCTTGGGATTGGCCTTCTCGCCGTATGGCTGCTGGTAATAGTCCTTACCCTTTAGACTAATGAGAATCTTGAGGGCATCAAGACTCATCACCTCCCCAAGTCTCATATTTATAAATCTCCTGGTGACGCCATCAAGCCTTAAGTCGTCCATATAAAAGACAGTGTAGGCTCTTGTTATTTCAAATAAAGCCTGGGACTCCTCCTCATCAATACATCTATCTAGAACCAAGATATCGATGTAATCGTGTGACTTCAAATATTTTTTATCCCAAGTCAATATTTTAATTTCCGCTGGATAATCACTAGAAAACTTATCAATATTTTCTGTAAGAATTAAAACTTTGATATCGTCCATCAATCCACCTCTAGCAAAATAGCCTAGCTAGCAAAAACTAACTAGGCCAATAAATTCTAAAATAACCTTTCTTCCATTTCCAAGCCTAGAGCTTTGTCTATAAAAGAAAATGTTGCGGCAATAGGAACAATATAAAGAGCCTTTGATAACTCTCTAAATGAAATGTAATTGTCCCCCTGCAAAGCTATCACTACAAATCCGACAATCATAATGCCAAGCCAACAACAAAGGTCCACAACCTTTTCTTTGGAGATGGCTTTAATGATTATAATAAGAACCAAAATTGCTAAGCAAACCGCCCATGGAGTGGTCAGGATAATCTTAAATCCTTCAACAAATCCACCCAAGTTCTTCATATTATATACAACTACCTGCTGCCAGAATGCTGATGCATTTTTAAAATACCACAAATACAATCCCATAGGCACGCCAACTGTCAGCAAGCCCTCAAGGGTAGACAGACAGAAAGACTTATACTGCTTGCTTTCGATGCCATCAACCTTAAACTTTATAGCAAAGAAAATAATCAGTGCAATCCAAAAGAATACATATCCCGGCTGCAAGAAAAATACTAATCCCAAATCAATGGCCAGCAAATAAGAATGGTGTGACAAGAATCCAGACTTAAGCTGACGAGCAATGTGATAACAACTCAATGTAAGAATGAAAAACATAAACTCTTCTGCTCCTGCATGTGTAAGTGCTCCCCACGCAAAAATAGAAAGGCCTGCTGCAGAAACAAGAGCAAAAATCTCGGATGTATATAATTTAGCTGTCTTATATAGGAAGAGAACCGTTATGAATATAAGCACAAATTCCATTATCAAATGAACGATGTGTCCATCTGTAGGCAAATAGCCCAAGCCAAAGAACTCATAGAGAACTGGCCCATAGTGCCCATCCACCTCAACATAAGCTAAGAAGCCCTCACGTATCTGGTGAGCTATATCAAGAATCTCTGTCTGAACCGACGTCATCACACTTGCCTTAATCCATGGATTAAAAGGACTCGACAACTCGATTATGAATGTAAGCAATAAAACTGCAAGAAACTCTAAACTCCTCTTAGCAAACTTATTCATACAACCCCTCCTTAAACATAAACAAGCTTTCTTACATTTAATAATAACATAACCAATAATAAATTAGTGTGTCAATTTAATAATATAAAAGAAGAGCGCCCCTCCAATTCGGATAGACGCCCTGTAAAATCTTTTCAAAACAGCAGCTACGACCCGCTATTTTTTATCAGCTTCTACTTCTTTTTCTTTAAGTTTCCTCTTATCCTTCGCAACCTTTCCAGAAATGACGCTGATAATGATAAGAATCCAATACCACCATGCTCTACTACCAAGTCCACTCTTTGCAACTGCAAGAGGAGTTTCCTCGTCAGTAATTGAAACATCATCTCTATCAGCTTCTCTCTCAACATCATCGTCAAGCTGTACTGCAAGAGGTACCTGCTCATCTCGTATAGCATCCCTATTATTATCAAGCTCATTAAATGATGTTACATTTTCTGCCCTGCCTGCTGCAACTGGTGCCGCTGCAACCTCATTAAATGAATTATCGGCTACCTGAGACTCCAGAACTGCAGATGCATTTGGTGCTATAGCTGCGGCTGGTGCCACTGGTGTTGGAATACTTATGGATGGTCCTGCTGAAGTAGTTCCACCTGTTGCTGGAGTCTCACTTGCAGAAGTACTATCACTAGCTGCTGGTGCTGTCTCGCTTGCAGATTTACTCTCGCTTGCTGCTGCCGCAGCTTCACTTGCTGCAGACTCACTCTGTTTTGCACTTTCACTTGCACTATGTCTTGCGCTCTCACTTACTGATGCGCTCTGACTTGCACTTTCACTTGCTGCGGAAGCACTTTGACTTGCGCTCTCACTTGCTGCGGATGCGCTTTGACTTGCACTCTCACTGGCTGCTGATGCACTCTGGCTCGCGCTTACGCTTGCTGCTGACTCACTTTGTCTTGCGCTTTCACTTGCTGCGGACTCGCTCTGCTTTGCACTTTCACTTGCTGTAGAGGCACTTTGACTTGCACTCTCACTTGCTGCCGATGCACTTGCGCTTGCACTTTCACTGGCTGCTGACGCACTCTGGCTTAAGCTTTCACTAGCTGCTGATGCGCTCTGGCTTGCACTCTCGCTTGCTATAATTTCACTAGCCGCTGATGCACTTTGACTAGTGCTTACGCTAGCTGCTGATTCACTCAGACTCACACTTACACTAGCTGCTGATGCGCTTGCGCTCTCACTTACACTTGCTGTCGATGCACTAAGGCTTTCACTTACGCTTACTGCTGATGCGCTTTGACTTGCGCTTACACTAGCCGCAGACTCACTTACACTTGCGCTTACGCTTGCTGCTGACTCGCTTACACTTATACTCTCACTAACTGCTGATGCACTTTGACTTTCACTTACACTTGCTGTCGACTGGCTTAGGCTTGCACTTACACTTGCTACATGCTCGCTCTGGCTTGCACTCTCACTTGCTATACTTTCGCTTTCTGCCGATGCACTCTGGCTTGCAATTAAGCTTTCTAATGATTCACTTTGACTAGCACTTACACTAGCTGCTGATTCACTTATGCTTGTGCTCTCACTTGCTGCAGATGCACTCTGACTCTCACTCTCGCTTGCTGCGGATGCGCTCTGACTTGCAATTAAACTCTCTAATGATTGACTCTGACTAGCACTTACACTAGCTGCTGATTCACTTATACTAGCACTTACGCTGGCCGCTGATTCACTTACACTTGTACTTACACTGGCCGCTGATTCACTTATACTTGTACTTATACTTATACTAGCACTTTCACTTGCAGCCGACTCACTTACACTTGTGCTTGTACTAGCACTTGCGCTGGCCGCTGACTCGCTTACACTTGCGCTTGCACTAGCACTTTCACTTGCCACAGACTGGCTTACACTTGTACTTGCGCTCTCACTTGCCTTAGTACTTTCACTTGCTGCTGACTCGCTTCGGCTCAAACTTGCACTTTCTGAATATGCGCTTGCACTTGCGCTCTCACTTGCTGAAGCTGCACTTGCACTAGCACTTTCACTTGCTGCTGACTCACTACGGCTTAAGCTTTCACTTTCTGAAAATGCACTTGCACTTGCGCTCTCACTTGCTGAGACTGCGCTTGCACTCAAGCTTACACTTTCCGAAAATGCACTATTACTCAGCGATACAAATTCGCTATTTGAAACACTGTTTGATACACTTGCAGAAATCATCTGGCTGACGAAATCTGACAGGCTAGCACTTGCTGATGCACTTACGCTTGCATCATGTTGGCTCTGGCTAAGTGACAAGCTTTCACGCACATATTGAGACAGACTTGCCCCAACAGATTCGCTCATGTACTTAGACAAAGACTCACTAAATTTAGCAAGCTCACTGAGTGATTCTGCACGAGATAACGATGCAGACTCAGATGCCTTTGCCTTCTCTGATAATGACTCAGCACGCTGCTCAGAAGAAGCTGCCGATTCTGAATAGAATGAATTTACAGATTCTGACCATACTTCTGACTGAGACATTATTGAGCTAGCAGAGCCTGATAGAGACGTAACATCACTTCTAGCTCCGTGATAATCATCATTACCCTTATTAAAATCATTGATAGAGAAATATACGTAACCCTTCTCTCCAAAGTTGCCGTTCATAGCCTGATTATTATTATTGTAATAAACATCAGAACTCTCCTGCTGCTTTGCAACAAACTTTGGCGAGAATGTAAGAGCTGCAGAACGAAGAGTAATTCGTCTTGCCTCTCTAGCATGTCCAAACCAATCCTCATGCACAGTTAGTGTATAAGTTCCATTACCATTATTTTCAAATCTGGCAGTTTCATAATAATAGAAGGTATTGCCAATCTTAATCTCGGTACGACCGGCCTCATTTCTATATTCAAGTGTGGCAATATTGTTTTGCTCATCAACCAACACCTGATACGTACTATCACCCTGTTGATTGGTAACTACTACACCAAGATTATTATCCCAGTTATTTCGATAAATCTCCTTGAACTGCCCTGTATAGTTCTTGGTACCATGAATGGTAGAATAATTTTCTAAATCATAATATTTGCATCCGTCCTGAGCTGTATAAGTATCCCAGCCTGAATCACGAACAGACTTTGAGCCCCAAGAAACAACAAAGCTTCCCGTGGCATCATCCATCTGAACAGACAGACCATTAGGTAATTCCTGACCGTTTATGAAATACTTACATACCTGTACATCATTTCCGGAAGCATCCCTCTCGGTAACATACTTATAGGTAAGAATATTTCCGGAAGCGTCCCTATACTCTGCAGTCTTCTTAACAACCATAATTCCATCAACGGCATTAGGGTTGTTGTTTTGATTACCATTTTGAGTAACGCCTGGGACTAATGCATTACCCACCTTATCTATTGTTACATAATCAAAGTATGCAATTTTCTTTTCTCCTGAGGAATCCAAATAAGAAACCTTAACGCAGTTTTGGCTGTAATTAGAATAATCCCAATCACTGTATAGGATTTCTCCTACGTAGCCCTCTTGATAAAAGGCATACTTAATGAGGAGATTAGCAAGCTTGTCACCATATCCATAGTAGTTGTTTGATCCACCGTCATGATTCAACCCCTGGTTATTGTTGCGTGCCTCTGCCTGAACTCTCTCAAGCTCAGCCTTAGCCTCTTCAATCTCCTTCATTAAATTCTCAAGATAGTCATCCTCAAGGCCTGCCTCTGAGAATGAATTTGAAGCTGACTGATAATCGTGCTCTGCCTCTGAAACTGCTGTAGAAAGACTTCCTCTCTCTTCCTCCAAACTCTGTGAGTTGGACACAGATGTAGATGCAAGACTCTCATTTTCTGAGGCTAATGACTCCGCTTCTGATGTTGATTGCGAAGAAATAGAAGCATCTTCAGATGCAATAGACTCACTTGTCCATTCTGAAATTGCAGCAATTTGAGATGTCTGCGAATCTAAAACTTCTTGTGCAGACTCAGACTTCTCAAGCAATTCAGAAATTGCAGGATCCTCCTTCTTTTGAACTTCAGAACTAGCCTGTGTATGAATATTCTCGCTAGTACTTACTGCAGGATTCTCCTGTGCTTGTGTATCCTGAGCTGGATTTACTGGAGCCGGATTATCCTGGCCAATGTTCTCTTGAACTGGATTTACTGGACCTAGATTTTCCTGTCCCACGTTCTCCTGGACAATATTTTCTGAAGCTGGATTTTGCTGTGCTACATTTTCCTGTCCTACGTTCTCCTGAACAACATTTTCTTGAACTGGATTCTCCTGCGCAACATTTTCCTGGGCAGCCTGTTGTACGTTCTCCTGGGCCACCTGCTGTACATTTTCCTGTGTTGCCTGCTGCTGAACAGTCTCCTGGACCGCTTGCTGCGTCTGTTCCTGTGCAACCTGAACAGTAAGCATGCCAGCGGCCTCAGAAGCTTGCTCTTCCCCTAGCTCTGCAGCATACGCTAAACTGGCGTCGCCAAATAAAGATGCTCCCCCCACTGTAGCACCCGTTATAGCGACACCCTTTAATAAACTTTCGACTTTCTTTTTTGACATAATTTATACTCCCTTATAATTTCCCGTCATACTCCCTTTGAAAATTAAATCAGCATAAAATTTCAGTCTATTATTAACGTTATTATAGCACGTTAGAATACAAAAATGATAGAGTTTTATAACATTTTTTCTGCCAAAATAATAAAAATTTTGTCATTTTCTAAAAATATAATCTCTTATAACGCAAATGCGTATTAAAATCAATTGTGCAAAATCTTTTGTGATAAAAAAAATAGCAAGAATCAACCACTAAAAATAATGGTTTAATCCGTGCTATTCTCCCAACGCCCGTTATAAAATATAATATTACAGATACTATACATGCTCAGAGCGTTTTTTTCAATATAAATTACGAAACTTTACGAAAAACTTATTATAATAATTCTGAAGTAAAAAAATTTAATTCTCCCGCTCCCCAGTTCCACGTTAATTAATAAATACGTGAGTATGACTTTCATATATCGCTGAAAGTCATACTCCAACTCTTGTCATACTCCCATTTACTATTAACCCGCAACCAGACGGAAAAAATTGTCACTCTCCAATTCACTATTTCCCCGCAACCATGCGAAAAAACATTTCATACTCCAATTTACTATTTCCCCACAACCATGCGAAAAAAACATTCTACTCAACCCCATGGGTCTCGTACAGATATCCATGGACTGTAAATCGACGTCCTGTTGTGGAGCAAGTGGATAATGTAACTACCTTGTCACTAGGCCCAATCTCCTTTGCCACTTCAATATCTTTAACAGAATGCTTGATTAGCTTATCGATGTAGTCTGCAAAATCCTGGTTCTCTGAATATGGCACTACATAAACCCACGATGCTGCATCGGTGTCAAAGTAGGAAAAGATTTCAAATCGCATCTTTTGCTCAGGGGTAATCACCTGAAAGTACTTATGCTCATCTAAGAATCCGGCATCCTCTTTATAGTACTTTAGCTTTCCAAACATTGAAAGGTTTCTCATGTTGTGACCATATAAAATGTTGTGGCTATCCGAGAAATCTGGAATGTTAAATCCCTCCAAAAATATACTTCCTGCTGTGGCATGTTCCATCTCCATTGTTGTCCTGAGATATTTGTCGTCGTCGCCAGAGTACATTATTGGATAGCTAATGTCTGTGCCCTCAACGTATATCCATGCCGCCACATCCTTGTTGATGCTTTGCAGATTTGCAAAATCCACATCCACCATTTCATACCAAGGCACTTCCTCTTTATGGGCTGTGAAGGAATCATTTAAATTGTCATATAGACTATTGCTCTTGCTATAGTCCATATAGATATATAAAAATCCCCCAAGTGAACCCATTATAATTACAAGTCCTATGGCAAGTGGAATCTTTGGATTTAATACCTTTGTGGAACCTTCTTTGGCCCCAACCACTTTCTCACTTCCAGTGCTTGATAATATTACACCCACAACTAAGAGAACTAATGCAACTAGCTTTCCAATAATTGATGAAAGCCCCGCAGCCACATAGCCTAATAATGGCACGTGAGCCACCACCTTACCGATTACATTGATATATGCAACTGGCATAACATCTGTCGCTCTGTTGGCATCACCCTTTGTTGTAATCAGCTTATCCTCTCTGTCTATCTCATCTATTCTGTGGGTAACCACGCTGGCTCCCGCCTCATAGGCAATAATATCTCCGTTAGCCAGCTTATCAAACTCAGTGGGCTTGGCGTAAACAATGGAGCCCACAGAAATTGTAGGCTCCATTGATCCTGAAATAACATTATATACGGACATACCAAATAACTTTGGTATAACCAAAGAAAGGCTTGCCATAATTATTACAGCAATAATTGTCTTTCCAGAGATGCTAAAACATTTTTTCATTTATAATCTTTCTCCCAAAAATCAGTTATATTTAATTTTATCTTTCTTTTCTTTTTTGCTGGCAACTATAGTGATTACCACAAGAGCTGAGCCTGCCAATATAAGAACAACCGCTGCTCTCTTATAGGACTTGAGCTGCTCCAAGTTCTCAAAGCCAAGTGGAACTTTTTCATCGGAAATTTTAACCGTCCTAGTATTTTGCCCTTCCTTTGTCTTAGCAAAAGCCTTACCAGGAATCAACATAGTTCCCACAGCTATTACAACTGCCAGTATGAATATTAGGATACGCTTTCTTCCACTCATAAAAACCCCCCAGAAAAAAATATCCCCAACTATGGATATATTTTATCACAAATATTGATTAAAGCCCTTTTTCTGGCAAATAATACAATAATTTGGCAAGATGTGACATCATGCGGTGCTGATTTTTAGTTACTCGAAAAAGATATTTTACAAAATATAAAAAGCGACGTTAACTTTTTTAAAGGTTAACGCCGCGTTTCTTGCTGGGATTCTTGTGAGGACTTCTATGTTACCCCACAAGAACGGTTCTATTAAGAACCCATATATTTCTCCTACAATCTACAGGTAATCTACTTTTTATCTTTTCTCTTTGAATCTACTCTTGCAATCTCGGCCTTTCGCTTCTTTTGTGCTGTTATGGAAGCTACTAGGATTGTTCCAATTGCAAGTGCTGCAATAATGATTCCTATGATAATATTGCGAGCAAAGTGGTTTGACTTCTTATGACCATGCTTTGCCACTTGATCTTCAGCAATATCGACTACGTCCTTTGGAACATCCTCATCGACGATTGCTGTATTTTCTGTATCATTATTTTCAAGAATTGTGTCTGCATCATCAGCGGCATTGTCGCCACCAACTCTATTGCCACCGTTACCAGCACGATTAGTGGTTGTGCCATCTACAACTCTACGGTTGTAGTTGTACTGGTACTCGTATTTAGGCTCTCCCTCTACTTCTACATATTCTTCAGTAACAGTATCTGGTCCATTTACTACAACTGTTCCTTGATTCTCAGAATAGACGAAAGTGAATACGTCACCTTTTGCTAAACCCTTTGAATTAGTCTTAAATAAAGCATCTGGCTTATAGCCATCTATATGCTTACTTGGTACATAGCATTTTCTGCCCTTTGCACCAAACTTATCATCATCTGGAAGAAGGTTATTTCCTGCTTCATCAAGATACCTGACCTTGTACTCAACTGCCTGTCCTACGCCATAGGCAACTACATACGATTCATCGCCCTTAATATCTATTTGCGCAACGTCAGGATAATTCATAATCTTGTTGCCAAATACATCCTTTTTATCGGTAACCTCAGAGCCAATTATGGCATCATCACCTGCTACTCTAAGGCCTTTGACGTAATAGATTAAACCATCATCTCCTGCATCTGCAGGCTCAGTTACAAGATATGGATTGTGGTTTGCATCGTTAAGAACTACATCGTAGTGCGTTCCATAAGATACATGCGGTATAACAACCGTTTCACCACTTATAGAAGCGCCTTCACCAAATATGGACTTTACCGCATCCTGATTAAATTTAAATCCATCCGCTCCAGTAAGAGTAATGTTGACGCAATAATCATAGCCAGTATTTGCCGCCACTTCCTGGGCTAAAACCACATTAGTATTTACAAATACGCCACCTATAACACAGGCCCCAGCTAGAAGTATGCTTAACAAATTATTTCTTACCTTCATAATTTAAGCCTCCTTCTGCTTTTTGGTCAGCTTGAAGTACCATAGGATAAATAGTACTCCAACTGCAAAACAAACTGCACACATTATAAGTGGAAATGTTGTATCGCTTGTAAGAGGATTTGCTCCTGAAGTAGGAACCTCTTCATCAATGATTACAACCTCAGTTTTTCCATCAACAGATTTTGCTACACGCTGAGTGGTATGCTTACCATCACGGTGAATCTCCTTGTTACTAGGGTTGCTACCTGTTTCCTCAGCTGCAAAAATTATTGACATCTTTGCAAGAGCTTCCATGTAACTGTCATCCTGTGAGTTGCCATCAACAGCAACTGTGACAACTATCTTTCCACTCTCTCCTGCAGGAACTGTTCCAAGTGCAAAATAAGATTTGCCATCCACATTTAACTGCTTTAATCCAACTGGATCTGTTACAGTGGCGTCACCACCAATAATGTTGTTGTACAAAACCTGATTTCCGGAAGGTCCCTGATCTTCAATCTTAAATGTATAAGCACCACCTTGAGTGTTTACATTTGTATCATCCTCTAACGTGTTAAACACCTCTGTGCTTAAATAAAAGTCTGCAGATTTATCTGTTCCATTTTTGTACTCTGCAGTATAAACTACTGTATCTCCTGGCATTATCTCCAAAAGAGTTGCTTTGTTTACATCATAGTTGGTTGTGAACGCATTTCCTCTGACTCCGGTATATGTAACGTTCCAACTATACTTTAGATCTCCATCCTCAGCTGCCACCGCATCAACACTGGAAGATAAAAATCCTGCAATAGCAATACTAAGAGCCAGAATGCTATTTATTAACTTTTTCTTCATTTCTTACTCTCTCCTTACACACTGACTACTTCCAAATTTTTGTAATATTGCCATTATCGTCAACCTTTACGTGTACACCCCAAGATTCTCCCATTGCATCCTCAGGATGATGCGTCTGAATTGCATCTACCTTTACTTCAATATAGAAAGCCTTACCATTGTACTCATACTCATTGATAATGGTTCCATCTATCTTTGTTCCATTCTCCACATAATCCTTTGTCGCAACTTTCTTAAACACTTTATCATTGATAGTTATGCTCTTAAGAAAGTCCTTTGTACCCTCTCCCGCAAGTGGCGATGTAAGATAATAGACCTTTTGCTCTCTAGTGCGCTGATCTTCACACTCAACCCAACCATCTTCTACTCCAAGTTCAATTAAGTCTGGATCAAGAAGTGTATTCTTGGTCTTGTCTGGGTTGGTCCAGCTCTTTTTAACAGTCACTCGCACGTATTCTTCGTGCTGCTCGCCTGTTCTATTGTTGTAAGATTTATTAACAACTCTTACCTTCTCTGGATAGGTCTGTCCACCATGAACATTCTTAGGATCGATTCCTGTAAACTTAAGTGTATCTTCACCTTCTATGGATACAAATTCTCCGTTTTGCTCCTCCTGCAAATCAACTCTCAATGCAGAAGTATTAAACTGTAAAAACTGCTGATTAGAATAATCCTGGAACACCGCTCTTGTAGCTCCAACAGTACTACCAGCCAAACATATTATTCCAACCGCAAATACGATAAGAGGTAGTTTGATCTTTTTCATTACTGGCCACCTCCTTGCGTATTATTATCAGGAGTATTTTGATTGGTCTCATCTGCTGGTATCTCTGTTATGGTCTGCTCAAATTCACTCTCCGATGTAGAAGTGTAAATCTTTTCATCCCATACACAAGATGCATTTCCCTTCTCGTCATAAATTACTCTTGCTGCTTCCTGAACAATAACAACGTTGAAGTCGTAGGCAACTGCCTTGTCGTCCTTGACATCAACCTTGAGTACAAGCTGTGGTGTCTCTTCACCAACTTTAACTATTTTATCGTAATAATAGTAACCATCAGCTTCGTTTAAAGACCAACCAGAATCTGTTGCGTCTTTATCCATGACTACGTCAAAATTGCTAGCATATATAGCCTTTGCTCTAACGAAAACATCATTCTTACCTGTGTTGGCAACGCTGATGATTTTCTTCATATTCTCTACAATTTCTTTCGGCTCTATTTCAGGATTCATCTCTAGAACAAGTCGTCCTGTAGCCTGCTGTGTATCAGTAAAATATGAAATCGCCGGTGTGACACTAACTGCACATATCGAAATAGCGGTAGCCACAATAAGTAAATGCTTTTTTCTTTTCATTATTTACTGCACGCTCCCTTCTAATTTCCTGTGTTTGTAGTATCTTGTGATAAGTTGTTAGACTCCCATTTGTAACTAACATTATCTCCATCCTGCACCTTCACGAAGTGGTTTTCCACTGCTATAGTGCCTTCAATAATACGATTATCATAATCATTATTGAACTTAACCTGTGTAATCTCGTCAGCTGGTAAACTCTCTATAACCGCTGAATTCTTATCCTGAATCAAACCATCAATTGAATAGCTTGAGCCTGAATAAGCTTCCTTAATCTCCACATAAGAGCCAGCTGGAATACGATCTTTAATTAAAATTGACTGAGTTCCTGCAGCGGTAAAGTTTATCGGATATACGTTACTGAAAACAAGTTGGTTTTCAGAATTGTACGCATTTACCTCAAATACACATCCAGCTGTTCCAAGTGACTTATTGTAAGTCTTTAAGGTCTTGATAATCTCAAGACTAGCTGGTCTTGATGTAACATCTGACTTTAAAGAAATAGTCACATCATAATTCCATGCCTCGCTGGCATCATCCACTTCTACAACATTTCCATTTGCATCTACCTTAGTGGATTTAGATAGTGCATTGCTTGTTGGTAAGCTCACTACAAATGGTGTAAATGTATAAGTGTGTAATTCGTCTTTTGCTTCTCTTGGAATGTAAAGATAAAGACCGATACCACTTGAAACCGCCTTTGTTCCTGTAAGCTTTCCGTTTTCGCGTTTGACAGTAAATGTCTCGTCTGGCGCTTTACTTGTGCTTTTAACAATAGCAACTGCCGGATCAACTATACTAGACTTAACATTGTCCGTAAGTTTATCTACATCCGCACCCTCATCAGCCATCGCAGCAAAACTTATTTTCTCACCCTCTTTGTCACTTTTAAAACCATCAGTAATAGTCAACTTACCTTTAGTATCAAAAGCGGCAATCTTGTACATATCTACTGTAATCTCCCCCTGGTATTCTTTTCCAAGAACACTAGAAGGATCTGCAATAGCAGTGATAGTAATAGGTCTTGTGTCCTCTATTCGCTCAGTCGCCCACGACTTAGAGCTAAACAATATGCAACCCATTAAAATTCCCGCCAGGGCTAACGCTATTAGATTTTTCCTGTTATACCCTATACCTTTCACCTAATTCTCCCTTCAAACGACGCTTTTTCTTTTATTTATAATTGCTCTAATAATCGCAATAAGAACTATTGTAGTAATCATTCCTATCACCCCGAAAATCAAATAATAATTCTTTACTGTTGCAACAACAGCCTCTGTACCCTTAGGTGGTTCGTCCTCGCCAAGGTACTCCACTCTGACTCCTCTAACTAATAGTCTGTGAGTGTTTACACCATATGGGGTACAGGTAAACAGTGTTACATAATCTCTTCCCTCATACACCTGCATTGCATTGGATAAAGATTCAATATCCTCTGCTGGTATCATGTCATAAATCTGATCAACTTCGTAAGCAAGAGTATCATCCAAAACATGGATATAAAATTTATCGCCCTGCTGAAGCTTATCAAGATTTGTTAATAGCTCTGCTCTAGGCAAACCTCTGTGGCCAACTATTACCGAATGAGTGCTCTCTCCACCAATTGGAAGTGCTGTTCCATTCATGTGACCAAGTGCTGTCTGAATGTACTCATCAAATGTGCCGTGCATAACAGGCAGCTTTACATTTATTTTTGGAATGGACAAATAGCCCATGATTCCATCGTTGTTAACATTTAAAACTGAATAGTATTCAGAATTAAGAAACTCTTTTGTTGGAGTAATGGCATCTCCATCAGCTCCTGCACCAAAAGCATCTGTGCCAATAGCATTATCAGTGATTTTGGAATTAAAATTTCTGGCTGCTTCCCAACATGCTGAGTAATCTGCCTCAGATAATTTGCTGACAGAATCCTCATAATTACTAATGAGCCCACGTTGAACATAATTATTCCATTCATTTGAAATTGTTGGGTAAGCCAAAAGGCCCAGCCCGCCAAGAAACAATATTAATAAAAATACTTTAATAAACCCTTGCTTCACTGATTAATCCTTCTTGCTGTGTTTTTTGTCGTAAATGGCAAGTATAGCAATAAATGCTGCAACAATTGCCAATCCAACGATTACCCATAAAAGATAGTTTGTGCGAAGACTTACTGCTCCAAAAGCAGGTGTCTTAGCATCCTCAAGTAATGTAGGTGTGTACTCTACTCTGTGACCTCGTACCATGAGCCTTTGTGTGTTCACACCATAAGGTGTGCAGGTAACTAGAGTACACAAGTCTTGACCATCCTCTACCGCCAAAAGGTCGGTATCGTCAGGCTCTACTACATTAATTTGATCAACTTCGTAAGCGTAATAGTCACCCATGATAACTATGAAAAAGTCTTCTCCAATTTCCACCTTGTCCAAATCTGTAAAGAGTGTTGCACTAGGCAAGCCTCTGTGTGCAGATAGAACTGAGTGAGTGTCTGGACCTCCAACTGGAAGAGATGAACCCTCCAAATGTCCTACACCCTTTTGTAAAACATCTTCATCCGTTGTATGGAATATTGGAAGCTTTACATTGATTGATGGAATTTGAATGTAACCCATAACACCATCATTATTAGCATTTAAAATGCTCATATAGTTGGCATCCGTGCCATTTGCCTGAGCCTCTGCAAAAGAGTCTGGCAAAATGCTTGGAAGCAGCTCGGCGTTGTACTGAACTGCCTTACCTAATTCAGCTTCAACGTCAAGCTTCCCTTCCTCTATAGCCGATGTAACAGAATCAGAATAATTGTTAACAAGCTCTGCTTGTACATGATTATTCCAAGTGTTCGCAACTAGGGGGTACACCAGCAAGGACAATCCAGCAATCATCATAATTCCAATAGCTATTAACTTAGATTTCTTTTTAAAAAACTCTTTCATATCTGCCTTTGATTGCTGTCCTCTCCTTGATGCTGTACCCATGGCAGGTATAAACCTGCCATGGTTGCATCTATTTATTACATAGTAAAATACTAACCCTCTCCTATGCTCTCTTCTTTGTTGCGAAGTAAAGAGCTGCTGCGATAGCCATGATAGCTACGCCAAGTACTGTAAAGATTGTTGTGCCTGTACCACCAGTAAATGGAAGCTTAATAAGTGTTGAATCTGTAACTTCGATTTCCTGACTTACGCTGCTATCTGCTGGAGTAATTTCAACTGCATCAATCTCTTCGTTGATAGAGTATCCTGCTGGAGCCTCTGTCTCAGTGAACTGATATACACCCTCATCAAGACCTACTGTTTTGATAACACCATCTGCGTTTGTTACAAGCTCAGTGTTTGTGCCATCCTTATCGTAAACATATACTTGCTTTGCATCATCATATTTGAATGCAAGAACCTTATCAGGGTTACCCTTCTTTGTTAATGTAAACTTTGCTCCTTCAAGCTTGTTTCCATCTGTTCCCTTCTTGTAAAGAGTGATGTCGCCCTCAAAACCTTTAACTTTTGGAGGATTCCACTCGTCACCATCGTTTACCTTGTAAGAACCAGTATTCTCGAATCCGTTAGGATCGATTACTGTAGCCTTGTAAGTGATAGTGATTGTCTTGCCAGCATTGTCATTGATGAATGTATCTGTTGCTACATCATAAACAATGTCTGTAAAATCAAGCATATACTTGTGGTCTGCACCAAATTGATTACCTGTAGCGTCAACCTCTGTAAATGTGTACTTGTGATCTTCACCACCGTAATTTACATTTACCTCAACGCCATTTAAATCTGAAAGATTCTTTGTGTAATCGTATACGAAGAAGCTCTTTGCATTACTAGGAATCTCTTTAGTAATTTCAAAAGGTAATTCCTGGCCCATGTATACAAATGTATCATCAGTTTCCTTCGTTAAGTCATTTCCAGAACCTTTTGCCTTGATAGACACGTCAGCTGCAACGTACTCGCCCTTGTCATTTCTTGAGATTGCTACTGCAACCATTGGACTATATGTTGCGTTTGAGCCTGAAGCAATGATTAAGTAAACACCAGCCTTAAGGCCTGTGAACTCAACTTTGCCGCTAGCGTCAGCTGTCTGTGGTGGTGCTGGTAATTCAATATCTACACCACTATCAAAAGCATTCTTTAATGCCGTAACCTGAGAAGCTGTCATCTCAGTTACAACAACGTCTGTTGCTGTGCTATCAGCCTTTTCAACTGGATATACAGCCTTTGCCCAATCAGCAACTTCCAAAGTATTGTTGTCGCCGATGGTAGCTACAGTATAGATGTTAACTGTTGCATCTTTTGTAAGATTTGTTACTGTAACTTTTGCCTGAGTGTCTGCTGCGAATGAGACAATGCTCATCGCCATCATCATCACTGTTGCAAGTGCAAGAGCAATAATTTTTTTGATTTTCTTCATCCCTGTTCTCTCCTTTTCATTTTTATCTATTTCTGTTTCTTGTTTTTATATAACAACAGCACCGCCCCAAGTAACAAAAGGACTCCGCCGATTGTATAGATATAAACTCCTCTTCCACCAGTTTCTGGAAGTGAGTATACAACCTCATCTAAGAAGTTGTATGAGTATGTGATAACATTGCCGTCCTCAGAAGAAGAACTTGCTGGTGTTACCACCTTGCCAGCTGTTGTCTTAACAACAACACCTGTTGCCTTTTCGTAAGTGATTATCCATTGCTCATCGCTTATTGCAAATCCCGCTGGAGCCTTTGTCTCTTTCAAGAGATAAGTGCCATCACCTACAGTTAAAGGATTAGCTTTAGGATCGTCGTGATTTTCAACCTCCCAATAGCTGTCGTACCACTGAATCTCACCCTCCGAATTACTGATACCGTAGTATAAAGTAACTCCAGTATTTACATCATCCAACTCAAACTCTGCGTTAGCTAATGTGTTTTGTGAGTTCTTACTTCTCTTTACAACCTTCCATCTGAATTCTCTCTTAAAGTTATTTTCAAACTTTATGTGCTGAGAATCAGCTAGTGAAAAGTCTACGTCGTAGGCTCTTTCAGCCTTATCATCAAGATATTCCTTTACAACCTTTCCGTTGCCATTAACGTCGACATAGTAAATCTTTGTTGTAAATTCCTTGAATGATATTTGCTGATTATTGTAATAACCACCAATCTCAGTCACTCTATATTTTCCAAAAGGAAGCTTGTCTAATGTTACTGTCTGGCCTGCATATATCGAGAAGATTCCATTTTTATATCCTGGCTTGATGATTCTTCTGCCATTAGATGGAACAAAGCCTGTGGTTGATATTGAAATACCTGGAGTCTCTTCTCCAATTACCTCTATAACAGAGCCGTCTACCTCGTTAATCCTCTCAATCTTGAAGCAATATAATGCATCGAGCCTAGGATCAACCTGACCTGGATAAGTAACTGTCTTCTCAAATGTGAGAGATACTGTATCCTTTATGTTTTTGAATCTGTAAGTCTCATTTCCTGTCCTTGGTTCAACAATGTTTTTCTCGATTGTGTTAGGTGAAAGAACAAGGTCTAAACCCGGAGAGCCATAACCATTAGCCCAAATATTTCCTTGGTTTGTGCTAGTGGCTGGACAAACTATTTCAGCTACTGTAAAAATATTCTTGCCGCTTAAGTCTATCCTTGGTGAATTCTCATTTATACCGTAGTAGTTAGCAATGGCTGTGTAAGCCTTTCGGTAATAATCAGCTGCCTGATCATTATCAAATTGCTTATTTCTTACAAGATAAGTACCATCTGGATAGGTGTCACCATCTTGAATTACTACTAACTTATAATCGTCAGTATCATTAAACTTAACCTTGAAGGCTACCGCTGTATTTGTTCCTGTAAATACTCCTGTAGTTCTCCACTCGCCATCACCATTTGATTCATTACTAGCTACGCTCTTAGTTCCTCGAACCCAAGAGTTATTGTTGTTGGTGTAGCCAGAGTATGAATTATAGTATCCAATTACTGTGATTCTATTCTGGGAACCGTTTATATCCTGTATTCCCTCTACTCGCTTATTGGTACTGTTTGAATCAGATGCTCCATAGTACTCAATATCGATGTGCTCAAACTGTCTGTCTCCTCCAGTTGGAGCTGGTGCAGGAATTACTGGGTCCACATCACTTTCAAATGCTATAGCTGATGACTCATCGAACTCCTTGTATGGTCCCTCTGTTCTATAGCCTCGTACCTTAATTTCCTGTACGCTCCATGTAATAAGCTTATCCTTATCACCATCGAAGAATACTGGAATGTCCTCTACTGTTTTCCTCCAACCATCACTTGCTGAAATTACAACTGTCTTGTATACCTCAGAAGGATTGGTTGAAGCAGTTTCATCTTCACTTACATACTTGATAGAACCATCATCATCCGGGAATGTTCCCTGTATATGGAACTCTACAGAACCAGGTCTGCTTGAAGAATTATCATCCTCCCATTCCTTTATAATTGTGATTTTCTTTCTGTAATCATGCTTTGGTTGATTCTCAATAGTATCAACCTGCTTTTTGCTTGAATCAGAAGCCTCATAAATATTGAAACTTCCTGGTTCAACCACTCGGCTTCTACCTGCCTCTGTAACTATCTTTGCATTTTTAACTTCTACAATGTACTTAACCTCAATTGGCTCGTACTCAACGATAGTTCCATCATCTAAAGTGACGATAGGCGCCTTAGTTTCTTTTAATATGTATTTACCAGCTGCAACTTCCTTAAACTTAACAATACCTTCCTCGTCGGAAACTGCTGAATAAAGAGCCTCAGTATCTTCATCCTCTTGTCCCTCTTCTACAAATGGGAACAATCCAAACTCTGCTCCAGGAAGAAGCTTTCCTGTTTCATCTGTCTTCTTGAAGAATACATCTGTAAGTTCCGTATCGTTTGTTGTATTAAAGTTGAACTGAATCTTGCAGTTAGACTGTGATCCGCCACGCTCTACATAGAAGAATGATAATGTGTGACTACCACTTGCAAGAGCCTTGATACCTTCCTCTACTGACCTGTAACCAAGTACATCTGTGTAAAGGTTTCTTGTCTCTCTTCCTCTATTAACGTTCTTTGATTCGTTGTAAGCATTTATTACTTCACATTCGCCAGTCTTGAAATCAATTGAGCCGTTTACACTTTCGTGTACACCACCCATATCAAGAGCTAACTTGTTGTCAATGAATACCCAAACATCATCGTCACCGGCAAAGCTGAACTTTGTATGGCTGCCATTTGCTGCAAGTCCGTCTTCAGGGATGTTGAAGAATACCTGCATATCCATACCAAAATGGATGTCATTTTCGCCAAATGGCCAGTAGCCTGTTGAGCTTGAATCTTCATATCTTTCAATTGTCTTAGTATCTTGTTTGAACTCGTATGTGTTCTTGTTTCTAGCTTCAAATGTGTAGTAGCCATCCTCCATATAGAATGGAATTGCCACATTTGTGTAGGCTCTAGAATTGTTATTATCTTTAAAGATACTATCTGATGGGCTAAACATTGGTGGGGCTGTAAAGTTAAAATTTGGTAATCCATTGTTATCTAACTTATTTTTAACTATGCCCTGATATGCTGTTGCATTTCCATCATCGTTATTTACTGTGTTACATGAATTCCACTTGGTATTGTAGATGTTGTTGCCATCGTTTTGATTTGGCAAATCACCTGCATTGTGGAAAATAAGGAATCTATTACTTCCACCAGCACGACTTTGTGCCCAATTGTTCATGACATCTCTGTCATAGTTAAAAAGGTTTCCATAGAAAACATGGTCATCCTCTGCTGGCTTTCTACTGTCATATACCAAAAAAACATCTACTGCTGAATTAACATTGTCAGTTCTTGGTATGTAGTTTGACTGTCTGTCCCAACTCCAGTTGTTGTTACCAACCTGCTGGAACTGCCAAGCTGCCGAATCCTGACTATAAGAATGGAAACGAATATTTGAAATCTGAGTGTTGTTTCCGCCTTGGTTATACTGGTTTGCGTCAGTAATGTACGCACCCATAAATTTTAACCCGCCAGCATTGACTTTTCTCTCTGCAAGCCCTGCAAAATAATCTCCATTTATAGCGGAAAAATCGCTTATCTGCTCCAAGCCTCTTTCAGCTTCGGCTACGTAATCAAACTCACCGCGAGCTGTGGCATCAATGGCTTTTCCCTCTTGGTCAACTGCATATATATTTACCAGTTGTCCCTTCTTTTTACCTGGAACATAAAATCTTATTCCACCAAGATTATTTGCTGTACTTGGTACAGACCAAGAGATAACAAATGGTGAAAAGCTGTCAGTTACAAACTCCGCATTTACGGTAGAAATGTCACTTCCAGTATCAAGATTAGTTGAGCCCCTATTAGTTAAATCAACCATCTCTCTACTATCACCAGACTGTTTTTCAAAGTGAACTAAGCTGACATTAGCACCTTCTAGACTTTCATCATCAACAGGTGCCTCTACCTTGCTGATAGTAACCTTTACGTTTCCATCCTTTGGATGAACCTCGTCGCCGTCATCATTTAAAAGAGTAATGTCGTATGCCTTGAAGGCTACCAGTTCTTCGCCTGATTTCTCAGCCTTCTCTTCAAGTGATGCCTCGATATCCTCGAATACTGCACCGCCTGTAATCTTCTTGGCATTGACTCTTGTAGCACCGTTTAAAATCTTCTTTGTAGCAAAAACTGTTACTACAACTTCGCCGTCTTCGAACTTGAGAGTAATTTCCTCGTCTTCGTCCTCTTCGTCTTCTTCCTCTTCTTCCTCTTCTTCCTCCTCATCCTCATCTTCTTCATCTTCATCTTCGTCTTCGTCGTCTTCAGAATCTTTATCATCTTCTTCATCTAACTCAGAGCCTGATTCGTCTTCGGATTTAGAGTCAAGGCTTTCATCTTCGGAATCATTTTCTTTATTCTGTTTTTCTTCGCTTTGGGAATCATTTTCATCAACTATTGAATCTGTTGATGTTGATGGTGTTTCAGATTCAACTGATTGTGAATCATCACCAGAATGATTATCCGCTGTGTTTTGTTGTTCTCCCTGTGGCTGTGCCTCATTGCCAATTCCAGAATCACCTTCCGCATGAACACTGTCTGTAGATTCTGTTTGAACTGGCTCTGAGACCTCCTCCGCACTAGCAACCATTGGTGCGAAGGCTAACGCTACAGATAAGACTAGAGCTAGTACTCTGTTAAGCGCTATTAATCTTTTCATCTATAAAAACTCCCTTTTTATACACCTGCATTTCCTAATGTGACCGAAATGCATCAATCTGTGTTCAACGTGTGTTCAATTAGTATGATACCGGTATATCAACCCCATTTAAAGCGATTGGCAATAAGTGTAAATTTTTGGCAAAAAAGTAGCTCCAGATTATAAAATCTGGAGCCGATATAATATATTTAGTTGTTTTTAATACTCGTGTGTCCAGTAAAATCAAGGGTTTGCGAGCGATGATTGATTGAACCCAAGGTTAAACAGCTGACTAATTAAAGCCAACCAACCTTTGTGCAATTTTGTATGCTGTGACAGAAATTACTCTTCCACTTCGACCTGGAAGGTTGGTTGTGGCACACATAAATCCGTAACGTAACTTCCTATATAAATAGTAATCATGATTTTTAATGTAAGCCCAAAGCTCTCTTCGCTTCACCTGATTTTCCTTAGTGCCACTCTTCATAAGAAGAACAGTTGAAACCACGGTAATCATCTCGAGATAGTTAAACATGTATTTTCTAACATGACTATTCTTAAGATTCTTGTAGTCAAAAGACTTAAGCATAATCTTGTTAACCTTAATCTGCTGGTCGATTCGAGAAATCATAACCTTTTCATTTACAGACTGATCCTCGCGGCCAATATAATAACGATAAAAGTCCACATCAAGATAGTACATTGTCTTTACATAAGGAAGTGGATAGTATACATAAATGTTGTCCACATAGAATGTGTGCTTTGGAAGCTCTAATCCACAATCCCTTAAAAGCTTGGTGCGATAAATTACCGAATGCATGAGAATATACTGGCCCTTTCTAAAACGGCCTGTGTCATCCCAGCCAAAATATTCATTAACAGGAAGGTTGGAATAGCTCATAACCTTTTTGTGGCTAGCACCTTCCTTTTCATATACGTAATTAGAAATAAGCATATCAAGGTTCTTGCCGTACTCAACAGACTGGCGAAGAACTCTTAAGATTTCGTCGTATGCTTCCTCATCTACCCAGTCGTCAGAATCTACAACCTTAAAGAAAAGGCCTGTGGCATTCTTAAGACCAGTATTGACTGCCTGACCGTGTCCACCATTCTCCTGGTGCACAGCCTTGATAATTGTTGGATGCTCTGCTGCAAGTCTGTCTGCTATCTCAGCCGTATTATCCTTTTGGCTTCCATCGTCTACGATGATAATTTCTACATCCTCTCCCCCGTGAAGAAGTGTCTCCACGCAATGTTCCATATAAGACGCTGAATTGTAACATGGAACAGCAAACGAAAGTAATTTCATATATATTTATCTCCTAAAAACATTAAATGATTTCAAGTATTCTGTGTAAAAGCATTTCAAGGCTAACTCCCCAAAGGAGAAGTGCGCCTACAAAATAGGCAACGGTCTTGATTTCAAAACCATAATGAAGCCCTGTGTATAATCCTAGTATAACCATTACAAAAGATACCACAAGTATAATAAGGATAACTTGCCAAATTGTAATGCCAACTAGTCCACATGCACAGCCCGCTGCAGCTGTATAAATGCTAGACATAACTATAAATCTAATATAGTCCCAAACTTTTATAGAATCTTTGCGACGCTCAAGAATGTACTCTCTGCTGATTGCCTTAAACATAAGTCGCACACCAAGAAGTGCAAGTACAATTGCCGCAACAGCCTCTCCATAATAAGTAGGATTAACTATGTGTCCTCGGGACGCAAGTAGCCAACAGATGGCATACCCTGTGAAGTAAAATATCAGCTCAACTACTGCTACTACCACACAAGCAATAACCATTGTCTTCTTTTTAATCTGAGCCATCATTGCGCCCTGGATTTCCATAGTTGCAAAAACATCTAATAATATACCTGCTATTATAAACAGATTTTCTACTACGCTCATAAATTTACTCCAATCATCTAACTTCTTTTGGCAATTACATCAATAATAGGGCTGTGGAATATCTTGATATACACATCTGTCAATTCTTCCACAGGTGCATTCATGCCCTTTAATATCCACTGAAGTGTAACCCAGCTAATGGCGTGGCCTAAAAAGTCTGCCACAACCTCTTCCTTTAACCACTTGTAATCCGCTATGCCAGCAAGACTCTCTACGTCGATATACTTAAGCACCGCCTTGGTGACACAGCTGGTAAATATCTCGTAGAAAGAGTTTTGCCCAGTGAGTTGAGCAGCACGCCTATAAAAATCCTTATCATTTTCCATTGCAGTAAGGATAAAGGTAACTGCCTCCTTGAGCATGCCATTTGAAAGCAACGGCTCAGTGGGAGCAAAAAGTTCGTTGATTGTAATCCACTCTAAAAGCTCATACTTGTCCTGAAAATGATTGTAGAAAGTCGGGCGAATAACTCCCGCTTTATCTGTGATTTCCTTGATGGTAATCTTCTCTATTGGCTTTGTGGCGGCCAATTCCTTTAAACTTTCGGCCAACACAATATCAATAGCATTTTGTGACTGATTGTTCATAGTCGCTCCTTAAGAATCTTGGTACTCCACCGAAACGTAAAAGCCCTTAGGGGTTTCTTTTACGTCTACAACTTTTCCTTCCTTCGCCTTTATTCTTTGAAGAGTTGTATAGTTGCCAGACATGGCATATGACCTGCCTAGCACATAATAATATGAATTGGAAAGGGCGTACTCTGTAATAGGAAGTACATCTCCTACCTCAAGTAGCCCTGTGCGTTCCATCTTAAACTCCATAATTCCCATGGTCTAAATATCTTCCTCGCTGATAATTTCAGAATCTATAACGTTAACCTTTGTTGCCTTGCGAACCTTGTGAACGATTCCAATATCTGCTAGACCATCAAAAATAAGCATTACACCAATCAAACGTACTGCAAATTCCACAACGTTGAATGCTCTACAAATACAAATAATTCCAAGTAAAATATTTAAAGCAGCAAGTAAAAATGGAAGCCATCTACGGTCTGCCTTAGTTCTTGCAACCTCAAATGCCATTCCAAGGTCTTGGATACCGTGTACCACAAGTATAACACCTATAGCAATTGGAATAATAGAAACAACTGCACCTGGCGCTCTGTAAATCCAGATACCTATTATCAAAAGTATGGCGCCAACAGTAACCCCTAGCAGATTTTTATTAAACTCTACCAACTGGCTGACTACAATTGAAACACCAGCAATTATAATGATAGTTGCAATCACTCTACTTATGGTAACAAGACTTTCGTCTGGAAATACTAGTAAAAGTACACCGATGATAATACTGATAACCGCAGAAAATGTAACGTTAAGTCTTAAATCTTTAATCTTTTCTTTCATGGTCAAATACCTCCCTTAAAGATTAAGAACTGCCATTTTGCTCCCAGCAATTAGCAGTTCTCTAATAGTTTGCTTAATTCTCTTTTGGTGAACCCCAGAAGCCAATAGCTACTGTACCTGGGCCTGTATGTGAACCGATTGTAGGTCCAATATCGAATATACGAATCTTTTCTTTCATCTTAGGGAACTCAGCCTCAAGCATGTCTGCTACCTCTCTGGCATCCTCATAACATACTGAGTGAGTGATGAAAATATTCTCGCTGTAGTCTGCGCCGTCCTGGATGCGCTCCTTAATTGCATTGACTGCAGCCTTCTTAACCATCTTCTTGCCTCGACACTTCTGTCTAGGAACAAGCTTGCCCTCGTCATTGATATTCATAAGTGGGCAAATATTTAACGCTGTACCAAACCAGCCTGAAAGCTTTGAAACTCTACCGCCGCGGATAAGGAAAGTAAGGTCAGTAGTGAAAAACCAAGTATTCTGCTTCTGAATGTTGTCCTCAGTCCACTTTGCAAGCTCATCAATTGTGTAGCCTTCATCTCTAAGGCTCGCAAGCTTGTCCATAAATAATCCAAGGCCTGCTGAAGCTGTAAGGCTGTCAAATGCATATATCTTGCGCTCAGGGAACTTTTCCCTAACCTCTTCAGCTGCAATACGTGCTGAATTGTATACACCTGAAATACCGCTGCCAAGAGTAAGGTGAATAACATCTAAGCCTTTCTCTAAGAAGCTAGTAAAGTATGCTTCAAACTCATCTGCATTTACCTGAGAAGTTCTAGTCAAGGCTCCATCTACCATTGCCTGATAAAACTCCTCTGGACTCTTAGACTTAAACAAGTCATCTGAATAAGCCACATCGTCCATATAATAATGAAAGCAAATGTACTGTATGTCCTTTTCTTTAAGATATTCTTCTGTAACGTCTGCTGTAGAACAGCAACTGATAATGTAATCTCCCATAACACTTCCTATTCTTTATATGTTATTTACTAAACCTGTTTGAGTATACCCTAGTTTAACATATAAATGCAAGGTTACAGGACCTTTAATAGGACTACGATTTGCCTAATTTGTAGTCGCATCAATTTGGTTTTGATTGCCACCTACAACTGTTATAGTCAGCTTATTGGGCAGACAGACTATGGTTTCGTCGCTGTAGTGAATAGCCTTGTGCCTTACGCAGATTTGGTCTGGACAGGAAGCCTCTGTAACATTCGCCTTGCCGTCCTTAATCTCAAGCACATTGTAGCAACCATTGTCATATTCAATTCTCTCTACTCTGTCTTCGTTAAGAGGATATGTGGCGTATACCTCCCCGTCTACCTTTACCTCTACATAAGCATCTGCATCGGTATTTCGCTTTTGCCAAAATTTCATTCCCGCAAAAAGCAGACCACATATTATAAGAAGACAAGCTATTAAAATAACATCGTTTCTTTTCATAACTATTTGATATAATCCTTAAACCCTTGGGTGTAAACCTTGGAACCATCTGGCATAACCCACATGGCCTCCACATTTTTGTAGCCAGCGATAAATTCCTTGCCATCCTCTAAGGACATATTAAAAAGGGCAGTTGAAAATCCATCTGCCACGCCTGAGTCCTTGGCTAGAATAGAAACCTGAGCAAACTCATCTGATGGGAACAATGTATCTGGATTGATGATGTGACAATACTTCTTGCCATCCACCTCATAATAACGCTGGTAATCACCACTTGATACCACACATTCCCCATCCTCTATCTCAAAAGCCTCCACATAAGGCTCATCGCTCTCTAAATCTGGATTTTGGATAGCCACCATAAATTTGCTGCCATCAGTCCTTCCACCTATGCAGGAAATATTCCCACCTACATTAAGAAGGATATTGTCCATCCCCTTTGACCTAGCGTAGTCAAGAGCCTGCTGCACCGCATATCCCTTAGCAACAGCTCCTACATCAAGAGACATCCTCTCGTCCTTAAGAAAAACCGTTGATGCCTTCTCGTCTATAACCATATCCTCTATGTTAGTGTGCTCCGCAGCATCCTCAAGCTCCTCCTTAGATGGAAGCTTTGCCTCCTTTGGGTTGTCCAAACCGGCCTCTCGGTAGTTGTGCCATATACTAAGCACTGAACCCATGGCAATATTAATCCTGCCATCAGTCTCATAATACATTTGCTTGCCAAACTTCAGCATGTCTATAAGTTCTTTATCCACCTTTACTGGTGTAACACCAGCATTATCGTTGATGGTCTTGACGTTATTAACGCCCTCATAATCATTGTAAATATCGTATATGCGATTGTAGTAGGTCAGCTTGTCAATTATCACCTTAGAATCCTTGGCAAACTGCTCTTCACTATCGCTATATCCTACGATGTCTGTTTTGGTGTCAAATAAGTCGATGGATGTGGAGGTATATTTATCCGCCCCACCGCTAATGGACTGCAATTGTCTCTGAAGGTCACCTGATATATGATTCTTTATAAGTATGAACGCTATAAAAGCTATAAATATTATTATTAAAAAACAAGATATTAGTTTCTTCTTCATATCTAGATATTTTACCACAGTCGACAATGTGTCTAAAGATAATTTTAGTATCTAGATTTTTTATTTCCACGAAAAAAGAGTAGGCTAAGTAGAGCCTACTCTTTAAGATTGTTCTTATCTCTTCTTGTACAACAATAGCTCGGGATTTGTAACATCCTGTTCATATGTACAAATTAATATAAAATCCATGTTTGCAATAACTCCAAAGAAAAGTCCGTCCACTATTTCTGATTCCAGCTGGTTGCCCAGGTAGGTTGTGTTATCATCAAGAAATTTCACGCTTTCGCCGCTTGGCAGTCTATACTCTATATTTACAAAGGAGCCCACTAACGCATTTAACTTGTCAAGCTTTGGCATCCCCTCAATATGTAAGTCGTTAATTTCCTCCACAAGCTGTTCTTTGAATTCATCAAACTCACCGTTGTCACTAAGCTGCTCATAATTTTTCCAATAATTCAATGTAGGCAAAGTCTGCTGCAAATAGCTGCGAGCTTGCTCTTCTGAAATCTTGTCACTTACCATATTTTTAACACAGACTTCAATCAAATCATCTAACTTATTGTAAGTATATACACCATCAGCATAGCACCATTTACAGTACTCTTCGTTTAAAGAACCATCCTTGTTTCTTCCAATTATTTCATCCTCCAGTGGCATACCACAGCACTGACATATCAGCTTTTGTGGTGAACCAAGCAGAGTATTTATAGAAACATTGAACACTCCTGAAAGCAATTTCAAAGTATCAGTATTTGGTACAGTATCGCCATTCTCCCAGCGCGATACAGCCTGCCTAGTAACAAAAATCTTGTCGGCAAGCTCGTCCTGTGAAAGCCCATTTTTCGTTCTAAGCTCTAATAAAACATCTTTTGTTTGCATAAAAGCACCTCCTCTATGATTAAATTTTAATCCTAAGATAATAAGTGCGCACGCAACTAGCTGTTGCTAAAAAGATATTTCTTCATTTATTTACTGCTTAATTCTTATGCAAACAACTGAGCAAGGAGGGAGTGTCACTGACAATCCTTCCGCTGTCTTAGTGTGTTTGTCAAATGACTGCTCCTTTACAACCTCTGGTGATTCAAAGGTGTTGTGGTCAGCCATCTTGCCTGTGATTATGCCAGCTTCAACTACGTTGTAAGCTGCGGCATCCTTAGTAAGCTGAATATCTACAGTCTCTGCGGCATCCAAGGCGTTATTGGTAAGCGTAATTGTAATCACGCCGTCCTTGTCCTCTGATACAGACTGGAATACCTTAGGTACCTCAAACTCGCCCTTACCTACTGTAGGATTAGCAAGTAAGTCTGCGCCTAAAAGTGTTGCCCCCTGATGATGACGATACATCTTGAATACGTAGTATGTAGGAGTTTTAATCATCTTGTCACCATCTGTAAGGATAACTGCCTGAAGCACATTTATAAGCTGTGCAATACAAGCCATCTTAACTCTGTCTGAATGGTTATTAAAGATGTTTAAGGTCATACCTGCAAGCAAGGCATCGCGCATTGTGTTTTGCTGATATAGGAATCCTGGGTTGGTGCCAGGCTCTACATCTGTCCACATGCCCCACTCATCAACCATCATTCCTATCTGCTTTTCAGGGTCGTACTGATCCATAATCTTGCTGTGCTTTGTGATAATTTCATCCATGAAATATCCACGCTTCAATGTCTTGTAGAAGACTTCCTCGGTAAAGTCTGTTGCACTTCCCTTATAATCCCAATTACCATTTTCCAACTCTGGCAAGGTGTAATAATGAAGTGACAGGCCATCCATAAATCCGTGAACACCATCTGGCATATGCTCATAGCAAGTATCCAAGACAACCTTAGTCCATTCATAATCATCGTTGTTAGAACCACAGGCAATCTTTGCAATAGGCTTGTTACCGTCATAATTTCTCACATAAGTCTGGTAACGTCTATACTCATCAGCATAAAACGCAGGACGCATATTTCCACCACATCCCCAGTTTTCATTGCCTACGCCAAGATAGTCTACAACCCAAGGCTCCTCGTGACCGTTCTTCTTTCTGAGGTCAGCCATTGGTGACACTCCCTTGAATGTCATGTATTCAACCCACTCACTCATCTCTCTAACGGTGCCTGAGCCCATATTCGCATTTACGTATGTCTTGCAGCCTAGCTGCTTGCAAAGCTCAAAATATTCGTGAGTACCAAAACTATTATCCTCAACTACGCCGCCCCAATGAGTGTTAATCATCTTTTTGCGGTTCTCCTTTGGACCAATGCCATCCATCCAATGATACTCATCAGCAAAGCATCCGCCAGGCCAACGAAGTACTGGAATCTGCATCTCCTTAAGAGCTTCAACTACATCCTTACGCATTCCATTTACGTTAGGAATATCGCTGTCCTCTCCCACAAAAAGTCCCTCATAAATGCAGCGACCAAGGTGCTCCGAAAAATGTCCATAGATTTCTGGAGCAATAGTGTTCATTTTGTTTTCGTTATTAATTACTAATTTTGCCATTACCCTTCTCCTAATAATATTTATTCTCTTTTACCTTTTTACCCTAGTAAAACCCTACAGTCAATACAAGAAAATCAATTCCAAAAAATGACCCCAAAACAGGTCAATAATTGACTCTTACCCTTGTCACCAATACTTCTTAGGACATCTGCTAACCTTTGCAACTGCCCTTATTTCCACATAACAGCCGCAAGCCTGACAGGTGCCAGCATTTAACTTGTCGCATTCATGACATCGCTTTAAACGCTTTTCATATTCCTCGTCTGAAACCCTGTCAGAAACCTTTATCGCCGCCTTATATTTTTCTATATTAGACATGTCTGCATCTGCCAAATCCCGCAACAGACATCTTAAACATACTCTGTTCTCAGCCATTTTACTTTCCAAAATATCCTTTAATTCTCTGGCAAATCATCCCTGCAACAATACCAATCACAAGGCCTGTAATTGTACCTATGATAATAAGCACAGGCAAATAGTAGATTAGCTTTTCTGTTTCAAGGACAAATATGGCCACTATAATCTGCCCCACGTTGTGAAACACTCCACCTAACACGCTAACGCCCGTAATGGAAAAAGCCTTGCACCGCTTTGTAATATACATTACTAGAAATGACAGCAATGCCCCAGCCATGCTATACATCATCATCGCCATATTGCCAAAGGTCAATCCAACCAAAACAACCCTCACGACAGAAAGCATAAGAGCATTTTTCGAGCCAATGGTATAAAGTGCCACCATCACAACAAGATTGGCAAGACCTATCTTGGCCCCAGGAATCCCTATGCTAATTGGAAGCAAATTTTCCACATATGAAAGCACAAATGCAAGTGCTATTAATAACCCCAAATAAGAAATCTTCTTAGTATTCATAACCTATATTCTACCATAGTTACTATTCACAGTCTCTTATAATTGTCTAGAGGCGTATTGCTCAGACACATGAAAATTACTTAAACTCCCCTATAAGTTATATGGACCCTAGTTGCCTTCATGTTACATTCATCAAGTGTAATTAAGAAAATGAGTTTTGTAGATATGGGCACCAGTCAAGATTCACATCCGTGTTCAACTTTCCTTGACCTCGCCGTCCATGGCTCGGTCTGCCCATATCTTTCAAAACTCATTTTCTATTCCACTAGATTCATTCCACAAATCAGGCAACTAGGGTCCA
>JAILGH010000061.1 GCA_024697025.1 Pseudobutyrivibrio sp. | reverse complement strand
AAGGGAATTGTTGATGATGGAATGAAGTATGAGACTGCTTCAGTTTGTATACCAGCAAGCTTTGTAAAGCAAGCTGCTGATTATGTAAAGGAGCAGGGTGGACATCTTCCAATCTGTACAGTTATTGGTTTTCCAAATGGATATGCGACAACAGCAAGCAAGTGCTTTATGGCAAGCGATGCTGTAGATAACGGCGCAGAGGAAGTGGACATGGTTATCAATGTTGGCTGGGTTAAGGAAGGTCGATATGATGATGTTCTTGCTGAGATTAATGCTATCAAGGCTGCATGCAAAGGTAAGCTTTTGAAGGTTATCATCGAGTGTTGTCTTCTTACAGATGATGAGAAGATTAAGATGTGCGAGGTTGTTTCTAAGTCAGACGCAGACTATATCAAGACATCTACTGGATTTTCAACAGGCGGAGCTACTTTTGAGGACATCAAGCTTATGGCAGACCACATGACAAATGGCAAGAAGATTAAAGCAGCAGGCGGTATTGCCAACTTAGATGATGCTCAGAAGTTTATTGATTTAGGCGCTAGCCGTCTTGGCACAAGTAGAGTTGTAAAAGCCGTTAAAGGCTTGCCAAATGACGGAAAATACTAATTCTCGTGAACATTTTATGAAAATTACGCAAAAATTAATGAATTCAATGACAAAAATGCTTTAAAGCAATATAATTATTATGATGTAGAATAAACTAACATTAGATATTACGTGAGGGACTTTATGGCACAGCCGATTGACATGTTTGCACCAAAAGTGCAGGTTTCATCCGATGGTTTAGAGGCGACTATGACTTTTAAACTTCCAGATGGAAAAAATGATGTACCTAAGTTTACTGCTGGACAGTTGCTTGGGTTCTTGCAGGCTGCCAATGTTTCTTTTGGAATCGACCAGGAGATGCTTGCAAGGCTTGCTGAAAGTCCTATTTATGGTCGTCCTATCAAGGTTGCCGAGGGTAATGCTCAACAACAGGGGACACCAGGTTACTTTGAATATCATTTTGACACAAGCTTTAACAGAAAGCCTACTATCCGTCCAGATGGTACAGCTGATTACATGAGTATCAAGACCATCGAGACTGTTCAGGAGGGGGATTTAATTGCCACATATCATCCTGCAGTTCAAGGCGCTAGGGGCATGTCTGTTCGTGGCCAGATTCTGGAGCCAAAGCCGGTTCGTGATTTACCACCTCTCATCGGTCGTGGATTCAACCGTTCTTCTGATAATCTTACATATACAGCACAGATTGATGGTAAGATTGAGGTCAATCAGGGAAAGATAAATGTTTCTCCAGTACACGAGGTTCAAGGCGACGTGGGCATTGAAACTGGTAATATCAAGTTCAATGGCGATGTAATCATTCATGGTGGTGTTCATGATGGTGCTGTTATCGATGCAGCAGGCAATGTAATCATTCATGGGTTAATTGAGGATTGCGAGATTCATGCCGGCAAGGATTTATTTATCTTGGCGGGTGTAAAGGGTAACGAGAAAACTGTTATTGAGTGCCAAGGTACTATAACAGCTCAGTTTATTGAGTACGCTGCAATTAATTGCGCAGGTAACATCACAGCAGATTACTTTTTCAAGAGTCATATCAGCTGCGATGGTCACATACAACTTAATGGAAATAATGCTTCAATCATAGGCGGTTATGTTTCTGCTGTTCAGGGTATTGAGGTCAACGATATAGGCAATTCTTTTGGTACAATTACCAATGTTGCTGTTGGCGTAGACGTTGAACGTTCGGCAGAGTTTGATATGCTAGCTAAAAAGATTGAGGCTCTCAATGAAAATGTTTTAAAAATTAAAAAAGGTATCGAAGAGTTTGATCGTATCGGGCAGGAGCGTGGTGTAAACTACAAGGAGGACCCAAGACGTATGCAGCTGCTTCGAGTTAGAATTCGTGACGAGGCGATTGTCCTAGAGGAGACAAAGCGTCTAGCCAAAATGAAAGAGGTAATTGTATCCGGCAAGTTTGCAACCATCAGGGTGCTTCGCAGATTATATGCCGGAAGCAATGTGTCAGTAGACGACCACCATGTTTCTATCAATGAAAATCATGAGAGCGTGGAAGTCAGCAAAACAGCTGAGGGCGTCAAGTTATCAAGAATTAACCAAGGATAGAATAAGAGGAAAAAGATGATTGACTTTGAAGAAGAATTAAAAAAATATGAGCCAGCCATCGAAGTAGAGCAGGCTGAGGCAGATATTAAAGCCAGAGATTTAACTGATCTAACAGATCTTCTTTTTAATATGACAAACGGCAACGTTCAGAAATAGAGGATGCAAACATAGAACGGAGAATAATAGATGCAATGCTTTAGATGCGGTGTCGAAGTTGGAAATGAAAAAGTTTGTTACAACTGCGGCGCTGATATTTTGTTATATAAACAAATCATATACACATCATATGTGTTCTATAATCAGGGGTTGGAAAAGGCCAAGGTACATGATTTGTCCGGTGCCATCGAAACCCTCAAGCAATCTCTCCAGTACTACAAGTACAACACAAGGGCAAGAAACCTTCTTGGACTTTGTTACTATCAAGTTGGAGAGACTGTCAGAGCTTTAAACGAATGGGTACTTTCAAAGAATTTGCAGGAGGACGACAATCCATATGCAGACAGATATTTAGCTGAGATTGAAAATGATCCAGGTTTATTAAGCAAGCTTAATTCCACAATCAAAAAATACAACCAGGCCATTGAATATTGCAAGGCTGGTAGCCGTGACTTGGCTTCCATCCAATTAAAAAAAGTAATTAGCCAAAATCCAAATTTAGTTAGAGCACACCAGCTTTTGGCGTTGCTTTATATTCAGGATAAGAAATATTCAGATGCTAGAAAAGTCTTGATTGCTGCTTCCAAAATAGATAGCAATAATACAACTACAATTCGCTACATTCACGAGGTGAAGGAGCGTCTCAAGGAGCAGAATACAGGACGACGTAGAAAGAAAAATGATGTGGTAACATTTGCCGATGGCAATGATACAGTTATCATGTCTGAGAATTCATTTAGAAGCATGCTTGACAATTCACGCTCAAGCTTTATGAATATTCTCTTAGGACTTGTGGTAGGTTTGCTGATTTGTTTCTTCCTTGTTGTGCCTACAGTAAAGAGCAATTCAAGCGACAAGAATACAAAGACTATTCTTGCTTTAAACAAGGAGTTAAAGCAGGCTGATTCAGATAATAAAGCACTTCAAAATGAAGTAGATGAATTAAAAGAAAGTCTTAGTGCTTACGATGACAAGCAGGATGTGGCAACTAGCTACGACAATCTTTTTGCAGCACAGAATTCACTTGATGCCGGGGATGAAAAGTCAGCTAGTGAATCAATTCAGCTCGTAACTAAGGACGTGCTTGGAGAATCAGGCCAGAGAGCATATGATAGTCTTTACACCAAGCTTGGACCTACTATCGTCAAAGGATATTATGACGATGGTAACAAGTTCTATCTAGAAGAGAACTACGAGAGTGCAATAACCAACTTTGAGAAGGTTGTTGAAATAGACGAAGGCTACAATAACGGCGCGGCTGTTTTCCTTCTTGGAGACTGCTATCGACTTACTGGTGAAAAGGAATCGGCATTAGATTGTTTCACCAAGGTGGTTGAGAACTATCCTAACTCCAAGTGGGGTCGTCAGGCAAAGACATACATTGCTGTTGATGATACAGAGCTGAACGCTGCTGAGGTAGGTGAATAGAATGACTGATTTTGAATTAGTAAAGGCGGCACTTGAGGCTAGAGAATTGGCATACACACCATATTCTTCTCATGCAGTTGGTGCGGCGCTTTTATCAAAGGATGGGCAGCTTTTTAAGGGATGCAACATTGAAAACGCTAGCTATACACCAACCAACTGTGCTGAGCGTACAGCTATTTTCAAAGCTGTAAGTGAAGGCGTTAGAGATTTTGATTCTATAGCAGTGGTTGGAGGCATGAAGGATTTAAAGAACCTTCCGGTATGTGCTCCGTGTGGAGTGTGTCGACAGGTGCTGAATGAGTTTGTTGACGCTAAGGATTTTACGGTGGTTTTAGCCGAGGTAGATGGGGTTGATGATTTGGCCTCTATCACCGAGAAAGATGTGCGAATAGAGAAATACACTTTGGATCAATTATTACCACTTGGATTTGGCCCTAGAAACTTGAAATCCACACTATGATAAACTTGAAAAAAAAGAGAAATAAATTATAATTTAATTATGTGTTTCTATTTATAAAGAAACAGGATTATAGGAGGAATGAAAGAATGAAAAAGAAGTTATTAAGTGTACTTCTTGTAGCTGCAATGGTAGCTACTATGTTCGTTGGTTGTGGATCATCAGCTAGTGATTCAGCTACTGATGATGCAGCAAAGGCTGAGACAGGTGATACTCAGGAGGCAAGCAGTGATTACAGAATCGCTATGATTACTGACTCAGGCGATATCACAGATATGTCTTTCAACCAGACTACTTATGAGGCATCAAAGGCATTCGCAGAGGCTAATGGAGCAGACTTCCAGTACTACAAGCCAACAGAGGATTCTAATGAGGCTCGTATCGCTTCATTCGAGAACGCTGTTACAGATGGTTACAATGTAATCGTTGTTCCTGGTTATCTTTTCGCAGCTATGATTGCAGAGGTTGCTGAGGATTATCCAGATGTTACAATCATCGCTCTTGATTGTAGTGAGTTTGATTTCACAGACAATGGTATGGAGAAGCTTCCAGAAAACGTTTGCTCATTTACATATCATGAAGAGCTTGCAGGTTACATGGCTGGTTACGCTGCAGTTAAGGAAGGCTACAAGAAGCTTGGCTTCTTAGGCGGTATGGCTGTTCCAGCTGTTATCCGTTACGGATTTGGTTTCGTTCAGGGATGTAACGATGCAGCAGTTGAGCTTGGCAACGCTTCAGACGTAGAAGTTAACTATGTATATGGTGGTCAGTTCTACGGTGATGACGCTATCACAGCTCAGATGGATACTTGGTATTCAAAGGGTACAGAAGTTGTATTTGCTTGCGGTGGTGGTATCTACACATCAGCTTGCGAAGCTGCTTCAAAGGTTAATGGTAAGGTTATCGGTGTTGACTCAGATCAGTCTGGTACAATCGCTGACCAGTATGGCAAGGACGACCTTTGTATCACATCTGCAATGAAGGGTCTTGCTGCTACAGTAAATACAACTCTTACAGATTTATTTGCTGGCGATTGGTCAAAGCACGCTGGAAAGATTGAGAACCTCGGTATCGTATCTGATACAGATTTAGAGGCTAACTATGTTCAGCTTCCAACAGACACATGGTCAATGGAGAACTTTACAACTGATGATTACAAGGAGCTCGTAGGCAAGCTTAACAGCGGCGAGGTTAAGGTAAGCGATTCAACAGACGCTATGCCTAAGACAGAAATCAAGGTTAATGAGTTCGATAATATTCACTAATATCGACTCCCGATAATATTTTCAAAGGGAAGGTTTTATCCTTCCCTTTGTTTATATCTAAAACTAGATTCAAAGTTATACAAATTATTATTATCTAGGGAGTAATAATAATTTTTATGGTTTTGCATCTAAGGATGTAAGTATCAGTAATCGATTAAAAGAAAGGTTTATCATTATGGAAGATTACGTAATTGAGATGTTGAACATCACAAAAGAATTTCCAGGTATCATTGCCAATGATGATATTACGTTGCAGCTGAAACGTGGGGAAATTCACGCACTTCTTGGAGAAAATGGTGCCGGAAAGTCTACACTTATGAGCGTTCTTTTTGGCCTATATACACCTGAAAAGGGAGTTATCAAAAAGGATGGCAAAGAGGTTAAGATTAACAATCCCAACGATGCCACAGATTTGGGAATAGGAATGGTTCACCAGCATTTCATGTTGGTTGATATTTTTACAGTTCTCGACAATATCATTCTAGGTTCTGAGCCTAGCAAGTTTGGTGTGCTTACAAAGAAGGAGGCTCGTGAAAAGGTCTTGGCTTTGTCTAACAAGTACAACCTTAAAGTAGATCCAGACGCATTGATTGAGGATATCACTGTTGGTATGCAGCAGCGTGTAGAAATCCTTAAGATGCTTTACCGCGATAACGATATTTTGATTTTCGATGAGCCTACTGCGGTTCTTACACCACAGGAGATTGATGAGCTTATGAAGATTATGAAGGACCTTGCAGCAGAAGGTAAATCAATTCTTTTCATCACTCACAAGCTCAACGAAATTATGCAGGTCGCTGATAGATGTTCTATCCTTAGAAAGGGTAAGTATATCGGTACTGTTGATGTTGCAAACACCAGCAAAGAGGAGCTTTCTTCTATGATGGTTGGTCGTGACGTTAAGTTTGCTGTAGATAAGACAAAAGCAAACCCAGGACAGGAAGTTCTCAAAGTTGAAAACGTATGTGTAAAGAGCAAGATTCATTCAAACGATGCGGTTCACGATGTTTCATTTAATGTTCGTGCAGGTGAGATTGTATGTATCGCCGGTATCGATGGCAACGGTCAGACAGAGTTTGTTGGTGCTCTTACAGGTCTTGATGATATCTCTGGTGGCAAGATTACTCTTTGCGGCAAGGATATCACCAAAAAGTCAATTCGTTACAAGAATACACATGGTATGAGCCATGTTCCAGAAGATAGACATAAGCACGGTTTGGTTCTTGACTATACTCTCGAAGAAAACATGATTCTTCAGAGATACTTCGAGCCAGACTTTCAGAAGTGCGGTATGATTCGTAAAGGCGAAATGAGAAAATACTCAGATAAGCTTGCAGCCGCTTTTGATGTTCGTTCAGGACAGGGAGCCAAGACCAAGACACGTTCTATGTCAGGTGGTAACCAGCAAAAGGCAATTGTTGCCCGTGAGATGGACAGAGCACATGAGCTTTTAGTTGCTGTTCAGCCAACTCGTGGTCTTGATGTTGGAGCTATCGAGTATATCCACAAGGAGATTGTTAAAGAGCGTGACAATGGCAAGGCAATTCTTCTTGTATCACTTGAATTAGATGAAGTTATGAACCTTTCTGATAGAATCCTTGTTATGTATGAGGGTGAGATAGTTGGTGAGGTTGACCCTAAGACTACAACTCTCCAGGAATTAGGATTATATATGTCAGGTGCAAAGCGTGACAACGGAAAGGAGGCTAAGTAATGGAAGAGAAAATCAGCTTTTTTAAACGTCCAGCGATACAGACATTACTAGCTTCAGTTATTTGCGCTGTTGTTGGTATTATCCTTGGATATATTGCTTTATACATTATCAATAGCGAGCATGCTGCTGATAGTATGAAGGCTCTTTTGGTAAATTTCTTTAAGTTTAGAGTAGTTAAAGGTCCTCTTCTTATGAAGAACTTTGGCTCTTTCCTTGTAAAGTCGGTGCCAATTATACTTTGCGCTGAAGCAATTCTTTTTGCTTACAAGGCAGGACTTTTCAATATCGGTGTTGCAGGTCAGTATACAGTTGGTATTATTGCCAGCATTTATTGCTCACTTGCACTTGGATGGAGCTGGCCACTTTGCCTTCTTGCTGCAATTTTAGCAGGAGCATTTTGGGGATTCTTATCAGGATGCTTTAAGGCGTTCTTCAATGTAAACGAAGTTATTGCAGGTATCATGCTTAACTGGATTGGTCTATATATTTGTAACATCGTTCTTGGTAGACCAGAATGTATGAACCAAAGTAAGTCTGAGACTTATGATTTGGCTGCCAACAATCCAGATGCACTTTTACCTGGATTTATGCAGGAGTTCTTCGGAAACAACAAATATATTTCAATTGCTGTTCCTTTGACTATTATAGTTGCCGTTATTATATTAATCGTTTTAAACAAGACAACACTTGGATACGAGCTTAAGGCTACAGGTCACAACAAGGATGCGGCTAAATATGCTGGTATGAATGCAAAGCGCAATATCATTCTTACACTTGTTATTTCAGGTGCGATAGCAGGTATGGCAGCTAGCACAATTTACCTTACAGGTATTGAGAACTTTAAGATTGCTTCTTCAGTTCCAGGCATGGGATTTAATGGAATCGCCGTTGCATTCCTTGGTGGACTTAATCCAATAGGAGCAATCATCGCTGGTCTTTTTGTTGAGTACATTTCTCTTGGAGGCCAGTATGTTGATTACAATTATTACAGCCCAGAAATGGCAGATTTAATTATTTCAATTATCATTTATCTCTGCGGATTCGTGCTGTTCTTTAGAAGTATTTTAAGTAGACCAGGCAGGGTAAAGGTTAATGCCAATGCTGAGCCAGATGATACAGCTACCAAAGCTGAAGAAAAGGAGGTGTAGAAAATGGTATTACTTATTCAATATACACTTATTTTCTCAGCCGTTCTTATTCTTGTTGCTTTGGGTGGTATGTTCTCAGAGCGAAGCGGTATTATCAACCTTGGTCTTGAAGGCATAATGGTATTTGGTGCTATGGCCGGCGGTCTTGTTATGGTTGCTATGGCAGATAAGCCAAAGGCTACAATCATTATTTGCACACTTCTTGCTGCAGCATTAGCAGGTATGCTTGCATCGCTTTTGATTGCTGTAGCCTGCATCAATTTCAAGGCTGATCAGACACTTATTGGTACAGCTCTTAATATGCTTTCAGTTGCAGCTGCAACAGTTATTGTTAAGGGTTACAATACAGCTCGTTCAAATGCAAAGGATGTTTCGGCCAAGCTTGATTATGTTAAGGGACACAATGCATTTGTAATCCAGATTGGAAAGCTTCAGATTTCATGGTTTATTATCATTGCAGCGATACTTCTTGTATGTGCAATTTTCTTCTTCTACAAGACTAAGCTTGCACTTAGAATCCGTGCGTGTGGTGAGCATCCACAGGCAGCAGATTCAGTTGGTATCAATGTATATGCCATGAGATACATCGGTGTATTGATGTCAGGTTTCCTTGGCGGACTTGGTGGAATTATTTACATCGCAGCTGCCAACTCAACGTGGCATTATGATTATGGTGTAGCAGGCGCAGGTTTCCTTGCTCTTGCTGTTATGATTTTTGGTCAGTGGAAGCCAGAGCGTATAGCTTGGGCAGCAGTGCTTTTTGCATTGTTTAGATCATTGTCAAATGTATATATGGGAATAGGTTTCCTGCATGCACTTCCAATTCCAGGAACTGTATACAATATGTTCCCATACATCGTTTCATTACTTGTACTTGCTTTTACATCACAGAATTCGCGTGCTCCTAAGGCCGAAGGTATACCTTACGATAAGGGCGCTCGTTAATTAGTCTATAGGGAAATGGATTCTTCGGGGTTCATTTCCTTTAATTAAATATAAAATTTTTTTAGGGGAATTAAATAAAGGGGTAGAAATGAAGAAGGTTAATGTCAAAGAAATCAAACCTGGGATGATTTTGGCGGAGGCAATCCGCAGTCCGAAAGGTCAAATCCTTGCTCAGCCAGGTACGCCAATTACAGCTCAGCAGCTACTTCATATGAGTTATTATGGTATTGAAGCGCTGGATATTCAGGACGAGGAAGAGGCAATCAAGCAGTACGAGCTAGAAGCGCCAGATGATTTTATAGGAATGACTCAGTCTTGGAGAATTCTCAACAGCTCAGAGTTTGAAGAGTTTAAGAGAGCCTATGACAAGTGTGCGGATAAATTAGAGAAGATTGTTAATGATTTCGTAGTTAAAAAGATGCCATTAAATGACAAGGAACTGATAGACGAAATCAAGCGTGTATTTGAAAAGCATTCCACTGGTCTTGGAATAATGGCCATGATGTTGAACATCCAGGAGATAGATATGTCTACATACAAGCATTCTGTCAATGTGGCAATCATATCAAGAGTCTGCGGCACCTGGCTTGGAATCACTGACGAGAGGGAGCTGGATGTTCTTACTATGTGTGGCCTTTACCATGATATAGGAAAGGCTTTAGTACCACAGAGCATTCTCACTAAGCCTGAGGCACTTACACCGGAAGAGTTTGGAAGGATGGCTGAACACCCGGTTTTAGGATACAACATGCTTTCTGAGCTAGAAATCGATAGACGTATAAAGCTTTCGGCTTTGCAGCATCATGAGCGAAATGATGGAAGTGGATATCCTTATGGACTTACCAAGGATTTTATTTCTCCATTTGCAAAGATAATTGCTATTACAGATGTTTATGATGCTATGACAGCGGATAGAGTTTACCGAGCAGGTATATGTCCTTTTGAGGTGATAGCACAATTCCAGAGAGAGGACCAGTCAAAATATGACCAGAATGTATTGCAGGTGTTCCTAAAGAATCTTGCAGAGTCATATATTGGTACGGGAGTTTTGCTTTCGGACAATTCAAGAGGCATGATTACCATGATAAAGAGAAATGCCTTGGCTAGCCCTTTGGTAGAAATGGACGATGGCAGCTTTATTGATTTACAAGAGCGTACCGACTTGTACATAAGGGCATGTATATAGATATTTCAATTGGAAAATGACAGTATAATTCAAAAGAGTCCCTCCGATTCGGAGAGACTCTTTTTTGTTTGTGTGAATTTTTAATTTTAGTGAATTAACCCTCGGTAACAAGGGCTACATCACCAGCTACCTGTGAATTGTTAGAAGAAGCACCTGATTTGTATGTGCCTTCCTTCCATGCCTGGAATTTCTCTTCTACTGCATCATATGTTTTCTTAGTAATGTCAGGTAAATCCTTACCCCATGTTCCAGTTGCTTCCTCGTAGCCTTTCTTGAAAGCATCCAAAAGCATATCAGCCTTTGAAGCATCGCCACCAGAAAGTGCAATAGCGAAATCAACTATTCTGTCAGATGTCTGGTTAACACCCCAGTATCCATCCTCAGAAATGTCTTCCTTTGCCTTTGCGATAGTGTCTGCATCTGCAGTAAAGTCGCCAGATGCAAGGAATTTCCACATATCATCTTCAGAAGCTATAGCAAATGCATTACCCTGGCCACTGATAGTCTTCATAACAATGTCCAAAAGGTTGTTTTTCATCTTTTCTTGGTCAGCCTTAAGCTGTTCAATAAGAGCAGCGCGGTCAGTCTTAGAATAATCTTCAGACTTTACAACTGCCTCTTCTGTAGACTTTTCATATACAGCTGCTGTCTCAGAGAATTTAGATGAACTTTCTGTAGCTTTATCTGCTGGAACTTCTGGAGTTTTCTTAGCGGAAATATCAGAATCTGTTGCCTTAGTATAAGTTGTTGCAACATTAGAAGATACGTTATTCAATGTGTTGACATCCATGATAAACCTCCTTGTTCTGCTGGTTAATAACTACTAAACCGTATGGAAATCCTTTTCCTATTCTTATTATCGGATGATTATTGATAAAAAATCACTGTTAGATTGTATTTATTTTAATACAAAATCCTTGTAAATGTGTGGCAACTTTGTTAAAATTTTAAAAGCAGATTGAATACAAAATGCAAAGAAATACAATCATAACCTTGGAGAAATACTTTTTATCATGGATAAAATCGATGTTAAAGCATTAGCTAAAATCAATATAGGCCTTGATGTTACTGGTATTAGAGATGATGGATATCACGAAGTTCGCATGATTATGCAGACGGTCAATCTTTTTGATAAGCTGACAATCACCAAGACTGAGGATGGTTCTGTTACAATGTCTACCAACATGCATTTCTTGCCTGTTAACGACGACAATCTTTGTATCAAGGCAGCTAAGCTTCTGATTCAGGAGTTTGGGATTACGCAAGGTGTTGATATTAAGTTAGAAAAGCACATCCCAGTTGCAGCAGGTATGGCAGGAGGTTCCACAGATGCGGCTGCAGTGCTTTTTGGATTAAATAAGATTTTTAAATTGGGGTTAAGCAGAAAGCAGTTGATGGAAAGAGGTGTCAAGATTGGTGCCGACGTACCATATTGCATTATGAGAGGCACTGCATTAGCAGAGGGGATTGGCGAAATCCTTAGTCCAATTTCTCCTATGGTTAAGTGTCCAGTGCTTATTGCAAAGCCAGGCATTTCTGTTTCTACCAAGCAGGTATATGAGGCTCTTGATTCCAAGTTTGATACTGTTACCCACCCAGATATTGATCAGCTTATAGCTGATATCAAGGCACAGGATTTGCATAGTATTTGCTCCCACATGGGCAATGTCCTTGAGGAGGTTACCATTCCTATGCATCCAATAATTGCCGATATCAAGCAAAATATGATGGACAATGGAGCAGTTGGAGCTATGATGAGTGGAAGCGGTCCTACTGTGTTTGGTTTCTTTGAGGACAACAAGACAGCCAGAGCAGCAAAGGAGGCACTTACAGCTTCCAAAATGGTAAAGCAGCTTTATCTTACAACTTTGTATAATAACAAGCATTAGCGTAGGGAGGAGAACGCAATGACGGAAAATCTTACACTTCAAATGGATGATTATCTACCACTTCGCGATGTGGTATTTAACACTTTGAGGGAGGCAATTTTAAAGGGGGAGCTTAAGCCTGGTGAAAGGTTGATGGAGATGCATCTAGCTAACAAGCTTGGGGTTAGTCGTACTCCAATTAGAGAGGCGATCCGTATGCTTGAGCAGGAGGGATTAGCTGTTACTATTCCTCGCAAAGGTGCCCAGGTTGCCAAGATGACAGAGAAGGACTTGCAGGATGTGCTTGAGGTTAGAGATGCTTTAGATGCACTTGCTGTTGTATGTGCTTGTAACAGAATGTCCGACGCACAGTTTGTTGAATTAAAGGAAGCTATGAAGGGCTTTGAGGATGCAACTAAGACAGATGATGTCAGAAGAATTGTTGAGGCTGACGAGGCATTCCACGATGTTATCTACGCAGCTGCAGCCAATCCAAAGCTTGAAAATATTATCAATTCTGCTAGAGAGCAGATGTATCGCTACAGATACGAATACGTTAAGAATCCTTCAGTTTATCAGCAGCTAATCGCGGAGCACAAGTCAATAATTGAAGGTTTCGATAGAAGAGATGTGGAATTCTTAAAGGATATTATGCATACACATCTTTCTAATCAGATTAATGCTGTTCGCGAAGTTATCAGAGAGCAGAAATAATTAGATAGGATTATGTATGGCAGGAAATAAATGTACTATTAATCTGTTGTCCAAACAAAAGATGGGAGGAGAGCAGGAACAGAATCAGGAATCTTATTCAGGGAGCTTTATGGATAGAGAGGGCAAGCGCTTCTTATCCTACAAGCGCATTACTGAGGACGGACAGATAGATTGCCTGATTGCTTTTGACCGAAAGTCCCTTACAATGACTCAGAAGGGGGTTTTAAACTCCAAGTTAGAGCTTATCCCGGGGACTAAGACAAGGAATGTTTATGGCACTCCCATGGGAGATTTATCAATTCAGATTTATACTCGTCACTATCAGGTGATTGAGACGCAGATGACAATTAAGATTTTGCTGGATTACGATATAGTCACAGGTGCTGAACCGATAGAGACATCCATGGATATCGAGATAATATTAGGATAATTATATTTTTTAAAAAATATTTGAAAAACCATTGACCTTCCACTATGTGGAAGGTTTATATTGTTTACAGAAGAAATACTTAGTAGTTCTTTTTAAGAAAGATAAGGCCAAATCTTTTAACATTAAAACTGTAGTGGAGGCGTCATGAAAATTAACCAGGTAGAAGAACTAGTTGGAATTACTAAAAAGAACATTCGATTCTACGAGGACCAAGGATTAATTACTCCAAAACGAAATCTGGAAAATGGGTATCGTGATTACAATATGGAGGATGTGGAGCGGCTTAACCAAATCAAGCTTCTTCGCAGATTGGAACTTTCTATAGAAGAGATTAGAAAGCTTCAAATGAATCAAGTGTCTTTGGATGAATGTTTGGAAAAGCATATCAAGAGTTTTTCCAAGAAAAAGGGCGAGATAGATATCCTCATAAAGCTTTGTCAGGATATCATCGATGCAAATGCTAGTTTAGATACCCTTGATTCTGGAAAATATCTGGATGACATGAATCGCCTTGAGAAGGGAGGCGTAACCTTTATGGATATCAACAAGGTTGATGTAAAGAAGGTCAAACGAGGCCCGAAGATTGCAGCTGGCTGCTTTATCATACTTATGCTTTTCATGTTAGTCAGTTCAGTTTTTATGAAACAGACTGACCCTGAGATGCCGGTGTGGATGGCTGTGATGATGATTGTGTTGCCAATTGCATTTATAGTAGGTGTGATTTTGGCCCTTAGAGAACGATTAAAAGAAATTGATGGAGGAGAATTAAATGAAGCTAATAAGTATTGAGAACATTCCAGGACAAAACTATGAGGTACTAGGACTTGTAAGAGGCACTATTGTACAGTCTAAGAACTTAGGACGAGATTTTATGGCAGGAATGAAGACTCTTGTGGGTGGTGAAATTACTAGCTACACAGAGATGCTTGTTGAGGCTCGCCAGATTGCTACAAAGCGAATGGTAGATGAGGCAGAAAAGCTTGGTGCTGATGCAATTGTAGGAGTTCGTTACAGCTCTTCATCAGTAATGCAGGGCGCCGCAGAGGTTCTCGCATTTGGAACTGCAGTAAAGTTTATCTAGAAAATTTTTCCTAATAGAAATAACCTGTGTCAAAAATAATTTAGGAAACTTACACTCCAATTATCGTTAAATCAAAAATGAGTATGACTTCAATTACAGAAAGTCATACTCATTTTTTATAATCTTTAAAATTTATTTAGTCGCTAAATCCTTAAGTGTAACCATTGCAGATTTGATTGGTGGTAGCGACAAAAGAATTATTGTTGCAACTGCCTCTGGTAAAATGTAGCTTAGATTGTAAATGATAGAATAAGGAATTACGGCCCAGCCGTCCCACGCGTAGTATCCAAAGAAAATCCATCCGGAAATAAAAGCAAAAATAAATCTACCAGTAACGCCAACGATATATCCTTTTATAAGACCGTTCTTTTTATTTGAAAACAGACCACAAAGTCCAAGTGAGCCAAACGCCAAGAAGTAGTCAACTATCAATTGAGCTGGGTGAATTACATAAGGATCAGTGATTAGATTAAGTAATCCAAAGGAAACACCTGCAAGTATACCAGCGCCTGTTCCGTACCAGTAAGCTGGAAGGCATACAACCAACATAGAGAGTAAAGTGACTGAACCGCCTGATGGGAAAAGCTTTACTTTAAAATATGTTGAAAGAACATATGCTAATGCCATTGACATTGCTGTAAAAGTAATCTGCTTGGTGGAAAGAGCTAACTCTTTAGAAGATGTTTTTTCCTTGCCCTTAACAATCAACAGTGAAACTCCAAGAAAGAGCACCATGATAGCGGCTATTAATACCTTTCCAAGAAAAGTTGGAACGTAGGTGAGCTCGCCCCACTCATTAACAACTGAATCGTAAAACATATATAATCTCCATTCTGTAAAATTCAAAAAAACAATAGCATTTTTAATATAATCAGTCAACTTTAGGACATGATACCATCTAACTGTGGAAAAATAATGTTTCGTGGGAGAATGTGGACCTAGGGGACGGGGTTAGTGGTCCAAAATAAAAATGGACCACTAACCCCGTCCCCTAGGTCCATAGGTCCAAAATAGTATGGAAGCATTCTTTTGGTTTATGCTACAATGTGAGTGGATATTGTAGAATAGGAAACGGTAAATGGTTAATACAGAAAAGATTATAGAAAAAGTTATATTGGTTGCAGTTAATGAGGGGGACGAGGCTGAGGCTTGGGACTCTTTAAATGAATTGGCAGAGCTTTGCGAGACTGCAGGGGCACAGGTGGTTGGTCAGATAATGCAAAATCTGGACCGCCGCAATCCAGGGACTTATGTAGGCTCAGGCAAGGTGGAGGAGATTGCTGATTTGATTTGGGAGACTGGGGCGACAGGTATCGTCTGTGATGACGAGCTTACTCCAGCCCAGATGCGTAACCTTGCAGACACTTTGGATACCAAGGTTATGGATAGAACTCTCATAATACTTGATATATTTGCTGCTAGAGCAGGAACTGCCGAGGGTAAGATTCAGGTTGAATTGGCTCAGCTTAGATACGAGATGACTAGACTGACAGGCTTTGGTAAGAACATGTCTAGAGTGGGTGGTACTGCTGCAGGTGGTGGCGGTGCAATTGGTACTCGTGGTCCTGGTGAGAAAAAGCTTGAGATGGACAAGCGACTTATAGCTGGTCGCATTACCCAACTCAAGAAAGAATTAAGCGATGTGGTTGCGCACCGTGAGCTTACTCGTTCAAAGAGGCAACGCAATGGAGTGCCAGTGGCAGCTATAGTTGGATATACTAACGCAGGTAAATCTTCTTTGTTAAATAAGCTTACAGATGCAAATATTCTTGAGTGGGATGCATTGTTTGCTACTCTTGACCCTACTACAAGAGAGCTGTTTTTGGATAATGATCAAAAGATACTTTTGACTGACACAGTTGGATTTATTAGAAAGCTACCACATCATTTGGTTGATGCATTTAAGAGTACTCTGGAAGAGGCAAAGTATGCTGACTACATTATTCATGTGGTAGATGTCAGCAATCCACAGATGGACCGACAGATGGAAATCGTATATGAGACTTTGGACAAGCTTGGAGTTTCAAATAAGCCAATAGTTACAATATTTAATAAGGTGGACAAGGTGGCGGACGAGCTTGACTATCACGATTTGAGAGCAGATTACACGGTGCATACCTCTATAAAGACTGGCAAGGGATTAGACCGTGTCCGTGAAATACTAGCGGAGCTTCTTAGAGGAGGCATGGAGTATATCGAAAAGCTAGTGCCTTATTCTGATGCAGGAACTATTGCAGATATTCGTGAAAATGGAGAATTGATTTCTGAAGAATATCGTGAAGACGGTATTTTTATCAAGGCATATATCTAAGAATTGTGAAAATTTGAGAAATACTTAGACATTCAACGTGATATTTGTTATGATAATCACGGAAAAAGAGAGGATTTAAGTTTTTTACTTTTCATGAAGGGAAAGTACGGTAGAAGGAGAATCGAATGAACATTGCACAAATCTTATCTCTGCTTGGCGGAGTAGGTCTATTCTTATTTGGAATGTCTATAATGTCCACAGGTCTTAAAAATAGCTGTGGCGACAATCTACAGGTTATTCTCGAGAAGGCAACAACTAACAAGTTCGTAGCAGTTCTTGTTGGTCTTGTTATGACAGTTCTTGTTCAGAGCTCTTCAGCAACTGATGTCATGGTTATCGGCTTTGTTAACTCAGGCATGATGAAACTGGCACAGGCTATTGGAGTTATCTTAGGTGCCAATATTGGTACTACAATCACAGCACAGATTACTGCTTTTAATATTGCTACATTCACACCATTCTTGTTATTCATTGGTGCGGTAATGTATCTTTTTATGAAGAACAACCTTACCAAGCATATAGGTTCAGTTATCATGGGCTTTGGTATGCTTTTCCAAGGTATTACTATCATGAAGGCTGCAATTGCACCTCTGTCACAGTCAGATGTTTTTGTAAATTTCCTTAGAACACTTCGCAATCCATTTATAGCATTATTATTTGGTATTGCTTTTACAGCACTTTTGCAGTCATCATCATCTTCGACAGTTATCTTCCAGGCCTTTGTTGCTCAGGGCTTGTTAGAATACAATATAGCAGTATATCTTATCATCGGTGCAGCCATCGGTTCAGTTACACCAAACCTTTTGGCGTCACTTACAGCCAATCGAAATGGTAAGCGTTCAGCTATTTTGAATCTGCTATTCAATATAATTAGAGCGCTTGTGATTATTGTGATTATCAACTTTACACCATTACTTAGATGGATTCAGTCTACATCAGCTGATCCAGCACGTCAGATAGCCAATACTCACACTATATTTGCTATCTTGGCTGTTTTGATAATCTTCCCATTCACAGACAAGATTATCAATCTTACATATATGTTTATTCCAAAGCTTCCAGAGGAAACTCGTCAGGCTGAGGACAGACAGCTTATTTACATGACTCAGGTCAACAATGTGCCACCAAACATGGCTATTCATCAGGCACAGCTTGAGGCAGCTCGTATGGGTACTATTGCAGCTGAGAACTTTATGAAGGCTATTGATTGTTTCTTTGATTATTCACCAGAAAAGGTGGAGGATGTTGAGGAACGCGAGGAGACAGTTAACATTTTAAATCACGGTATTCAAGATGCTATGGTTAAGCTTCAGGCCTTGGATTTAACACCAGCTAACTTGCGTAGAATTTCTGCAATTACAATTGCAGTTACAGATATAGAGCGTATTTCCGATCACGCGGAAAACATTATCGAGTACGCTTCTCGTATGAAGAACAAAAAGACAAAGCTTTCTAAGAAGGCTAGCAAAGAGCTTAAGGATATGGCTGAGAATTCTATGGAAGTCGTTAATATGGCCATTGATACATTTGCTTCCGAGAATTACGAGAATCTGGAGAAAATCGAAAAGATTGAAAAGAAGGTTGATAAGCAAGAAAAGCAGCTCATCAATCATCACATTGAACGTCTCATGGAAAACAAGTGTGAGCCTATCGCCGGCGTTATCTTCTCAGATATGGTAACTGACTTGGAGCGATGTGCCGACCACGCTATCAATATCGCATATGCGTTGAAGGGACACTAAGATGATGCTTGCATTCAAGCGAATGCGAAGGATGCAAGTATCAGGAGCGAAGCGACGATAGAATGCGAAGCGACGATAAAAAAGTCCAACCCATTTGGGTTGGACTTTTCAGACTGTAGACAAAGAGGATGCTGCAAAACTCGGTTTTGCAGCATCCTTTCCTTTTCCCAAGATTCTTTTTTTGATTTTTGTTAAAAATGGCCTTTCTTTAGGCCATTTTCAATTCCCATTCTTGTTGTATTTTTGCTAGTTTCTTTAAATTCATACACGCAAAGGTAAGCGCGACTTTCATTGTCATGCGCGCCTTACCATACATCT
>JAILGH010000078.1 GCA_024697025.1 Pseudobutyrivibrio sp. | reverse complement strand
AGTTATAGAGAATATAAAGAAAAAGCTTTAAAGGACCCTGAGGTTAAAGCTGAGTATGATTCGCTTGAAGCAGAATATGACATTATACAAGCAATGATTGATGCTCGTATTAACCAGCATATGACACAGAAGGATCTTTCTGCAAAAACAGGCATTACTCAAGCAGATATTAGCCGAATAGAGAATGGGACGCGTAATCCTAGCCTTGCTATGGTAAAAAGGCTTGCAGATGGTTTGGGTATGCAGTTGAAGTTAGAACTTGTACCACGAACGGCAAAACAATGATTTTTGTTTTGTAAATTAGGTTTAACCTATGGTTTAACCAAGAAATACAGATGCTACAAATCCCTTTCTTTTAGTATTTTGTGGGGCTAAGAATCTGTTCGAGCCTCCTCAGCCTCAGCAAGGAAAAGACCTTAGAAACATTTGTTTCTAAGGTCTTTTAGCGTTGTTAATTATTTCACTGCATAAATCTATGTGAGACTAGTCCCGTTCCATGACATTTTAATCCCACAAAGATTGTACTAAGCTAGAGAAGCAGGCAAAACGATGGCATTAACTCGAAAAGGTAATTCTATCGTAAATAAGTATAGTTATAATGAAAATCCAGATAAAGTAGAAGATGACTGGATTAATGATTATAAATTACAAAATAGTGATTTTGATATCACCGATGTCGATAAGGAACTAGCAGAAAAAATACCTTCTCCACTCGAGATGGGAGAAGTGTATCAAAGATTAATTAATGATACACTTGATTCAAAAGAAGATTATGTAGATGGAATCATCCGAGTTTACAACAATGAAATCTGTGATACAATCGACAATTATAATTGTAGTGCGTTTTATGAGCCATCCTATGTATTAGCACGAGCCTATCAATCAGGTGGTTTCTAACAGAAATGAGCAGTCTGCTACAGCAAAACAGCTTCCCCCAATAGAGGGAAGCCTTTTTATATTTATTTTTATCCCGGGTTTAGTTTCAGATTTTTATTATTTAATTTCTCGCGAACATTTTTTACAAAGGCACTTTCTTCGGGGGTAATTGCGCTATCCAAACTGCTGCCATATACCATCTTGTAATACAAATGAAAGGCTTGTTTTACTTCTGCTTGCAGCTCCTCTGGTGCAAGACATAAGTAGTCGGATAAAAGGCCTCGGTCAGCTATGTGAGCACCTGACTGCTTAGAAATGGTGGCTTTAATCACGTCTACATCAAGCTTCAATCGCTTTGCTGGCGTTGCAAAATGGTAGCGCAGTCTTCGAATAGCTTTGGTTCCAAGAATTATTAAAGCCAACAAAAGAAGTATGCTGCCAAGTACAGCTCCAATGATTTTTAATAGCTGCAAGCTACTAACTCCATCCTTTTCCTTAGCTGAATCAGAAATAGAAACAGGTGGAACATGGTAAAAATCTATAGAGTTATCAGTGGAACCAATGTCATTTGAAGCAGTCTCATTTTCGTCTCGTCTATTCCAGCTGCACTCACTTGCGGTTGCATAGGCACTAGTTGGTTCAAATGGCACCCATCCAACATTTTGGATATAGGCCTCAGGCCAGACATGTGCACAAGAGGCGGATACAACATACTCCTCTTGCTGGTCGAATGGGAAGGAGTAGTGGTATCCGGATACAGCACGGGCCGGGATACCTAACTGCCTTAGCAGAGTTATCATGGAAGAGGTGTAGTGTACGCAGTACCCCTCCTTTGAATCAAACAAAAATCTATCGGCAATATCTGCCATTCCCTCTGGGGTATCCATAGTAGAATCCTGGCTGTAGCCACCAACCGCGTCTGTAGTATATGGGAATTGCCGCAGATAGCTTTCAATGAGCTTACACCTTTGGTAATCATTGGTGGCGTTTTCTGTTATTTCCTTAGCCAAAGCTGAAAGCTTTCCATTGCTGTCAGCAGTCTCTAAATATTGGGACAAGGCCTCGTCTAAGCAGCCGGACTTATCCATGGAATAAGATACATACTTGTCATACTCCGATTCATCCATAATGTGACTCAAATCTATGTCATAAATCGCATCCATGTAGCTGACAGCATCCTTATATGAAAGTGGCTTTATATCCCCGCTATCACCAGCTTTTTCTAATAAATCAATTAAATAAGGGCTGCCGTAATCAATGTCCAAATATACGGTGTTAAGCCTATAGCCCTTTTTATGATTATCTGCACCAACTCCCTCTACCACTCGCTTTCCATTTCCAAGAAGAGAAATAGAGCAGGCTGGTGCAATCTCATCAGGGGTATTCAGGTAGACGTATTCAATGTCGACTTGTGAAATCTGAGAGAAAATGGCGGCATATTCTTTATCAATATTATTCTGGTGAAGCAACAGTAAAAAATCCACAAGCTGCTGTTTATCTACGCCATTGCCTCCGGCCAGATACATGGTTCGTCTGATTTTCTTTAAAGAATTTGAATCCGAATCCGTAAATACGAAGTAAGGCTTTTCGTTTGTGGTCAAAATGAGCTGGGCTCTTTCTGATGTAGCCAGCTTGCCGCCAGATAAATTAAAGGAACTGTATCCGGTGGTATAGCCGCTGCCCTTAAATAAATCATCAAAGAAATAGTAGGCACCTTCGGATACGCTTGCCACCTTTCCGAGCATTGCTTCTACCGGGGTCCAGTCTATAGGTGTATCCTTGGATGGCAAGGCCAAAAGCAGTAGTCCAAGCAGCAGGAAATAATGAAATGGAAAAGCACCCTTATTTTTCTCGAAAATTAATTGCTGCAGCGATGACAGAGTTAGAATAACAAGACTTACAAAAAGAAGCTTGTCGGTTGAAAAATTGCCAATAAAGCAGTCGTAAACAAACCATAGGTATACTGCAACTGCATCTAAAACCAAGCAGCCCCAAAGTATAACTGTATTTTTAAAAGGTAAATAAGAAAATGCTAAACGAGCCAGGGCTGCTAAAAGCACTGCGGTTGACACATATAGCCATTTATCTGAGCTGAACAATAGAAAGAATAAAAGTATGCCGGGAAGAATAGCAAAGAGACCTGCTATCTTCGTATTTACGAATATTTTAAAAAGCTGCTCAAGACAGGTATAAAGAAGGAAAAACAAAATGGCAGGCACTATAAATAGACTCCTTTGTAAATCAAAGGAATCTTGACCTGTCAGCAAAAAGACTTCAAATCCAATAGTGAATAAGCAAAAAGCTGTAAGAGCTGTTTTTGCCTCAGTCACAAATGGTGTAGAATGCTTCGCCAGGATTGTAATCTTCTTTAATGATAATCCACGTATCATTTTCGTAAACACTTGTCATTCGCTCCTTTACAAGCTTTTTAACGTCCTTAAAGGCTTTGTCAGAACCATAGAATATTCCATCAGCAACCACGCTGTAAAACTCCATAAAGCTGTCGTATGAATCCACGGTGTACTGGGTGATTTGGCCGGAAGGATAAATTAACTTGACGGGAACACCTTGCTCGCCAAAGTTCCAGGCCGCGGAGATGATAAACTCCAGGAAATAATCTCTCCTCTTGAGGTAGGTCACATCCTGCTTGCTGTCTGGCTCGGCTGCTGCATCCAGCAAAAGAGTAACTGTGCGTTTTTCCATTTTTTCCGGGAGCCTTACCATAAGCTCAGACTGCTTGGCAGAGACCTTCCAGTTTATGGAGTGGAGATTATCGCCAACCTGATAGGGGCGAACCTCGCTGCCGGGGATTTCTTCAAAAAGCTTATGGCTTTTTAAACCGGAGTTATTAATAAGATTTTCTATTTCAAGGGCTTTGTTGGCCACGTCGGTAATCTGAGGCTTTACGATGGCCTTAAAAGAATAAGGGATGCTAAGTAACACCTGATACAGTCCAAATGGATCTGACAAGGATATCTTTTCTATTCCAACATTGTAGGCACCTGCATATTTGCAGCTGATTCCAGAGGAAAGCTCCACCTTCTCAAAGCTTTCTAAGGAAAGCTCCTTACCGTTTTCGATTTCATAAAGACTGCACCTGTCCGCTAACAAGAGAATGCTCATTTTATAAATCGGAAGTATGCTGTCATTTTCAATTAAAACACGATAGCTGTGGGTTTCGCCTCGAGTGAGCTTATGTACTTCAACTTCCTGAAAAATTCGAAGGAATTGGTAGTTTAAAAATGTATATAGAATGGAAAGGGGCAAGATAAGAATAACGGCATAAAGCCACACAAAAGATACCGGGCCCCCGTAGAAACTGGCAAAAATAAGGCTCAGTAATAAAATAAAAAGATATAAAATTATTCCCCGCTTATGAATATGAATTTTCATCTATCCCCATATATAAAATCCGTATATACGAATTAAGTTATCCCTCGATACATTTTACCTGTTCCAAGATTTTCTTAAGCAAATATTCCTTGCTGGTTCCACTGATTTTGGCATCAGTAGAGAGAATTAATCGATGAGGCAGTGTGAGTCTGGCAGCCTCAGCAATGTCCTCTGGGATGCAGTAATTGCGACCAGCCATAAAGGCCAGAGCCTGGGCACATCTTAGCAAGGATAAAAGGGCGCGAGGTGAGGCACCGCAGGAAATCTCTGCACTGGTTCGAGTACCATCAACAATGGTCACAGCGTAGGCCTGCAGATTGTCCTTTATGGTTACGTCCTTTACCATCTGGCGCATAGCCACAATATCTTCTCCAGTCAAAACCGGTGTAGTTTTTTCGTGTAAACTTCCTTCCAAAAATCTTTTGGCCATATCAACAGAGGCATCAGAATTTGGATAGCCGACGCTGAGCTTCATCATAAATCTATCAAGCTGTGACTCTGGAAGTGGATATGTGCCAGCCATTTCCGTAGGATTTTGAGTTCCAATTACCATAAAAGGACTTGGCACAGGAAGCTCTTTGCCATCTATTGTCACCTTGTTTTCTGCCATTACTTCTAAAAGGGCAGATTGGGTCTTTGGTGAAGTTCTGTTTAGTTCGTCCACCAGGACGATGTTGTTAACAATTGGGCCTGGAACTACTTGGAAAGTCTGTTCCTTGGAATTGTAAATAGATAATCCGGTGATATCCGATGGAGTTGTATCTGGTGTACATTGAACCCGTGCAAAAGAAAGTGAAAGTGAATCCGCCAAAGCCTTGGCGAGAGATGTTTTGCCAACCCCTGGCACGTCCTCCAAAAGCACGTGTCCTTCAGCCAAAAGAGCGGCAATAACCTTGTCAATCAGCTGCTCCTTTCCAACGATGCGTTTTGCCATGCTTGCTTTAAGTGTTTGAACCTTCTCAGTCATATTTTCCCCCGTTTATATAATTGTAAAAACCGATTATTAATATGTTTAATTATACCCTATTGCTCAGTGTGAAGGAACGAAAAGAGAATAATAACGCCCACATTTTTAATAAAGTGGAGAAATCCTATTATTTTTGTAGATAATTTTAGATACATGCACGTTTAAATGATGTACAATAGGTTGGTCAAATTTAATAGGAGGAGAATAGACATGAATTTGGACAAGAAAAGATGGATTATTCTTTTGGCGGGGTGTTTCATCAATCTGTGTTTAGGTTCCATTTACGCATGGAGCGTATTCTCAGATGCAATGGCAAACTTCTTCAACTCATCACTTGGAATGAACGTGACAACAGGTGATTTAGCCATTGTCTACACTATCGCAAACTCGGTTGGACCTATCACAATGATTTCTGGAGGATGGTTCAATGACAAAATCGGACCTAAGAAAGTTATCCTCGTTGGCGGCATTATGTGGGGACTTGGCATGTTCCTTTCGGGATTTGCAACAAGTATTGGTTTCTTGATTTTGGCCTACGGTATTATCGGTGGACTTGGTCTTGGAATGGCTTATGGAAGCACAATTTCTACCTGCGTAAAGTTTTTTCCAGACAAGCGAGGCTTGATTGGAGGTATCACAACAGCGGTATATGGCCTCAGCTCTGTAATCCTTCCACCAATTGTCACTAAGGTCGTGGCAAGCACAGATGCAACATTTGCATTTAAGGCTGTAGGTATTGTGTTTATGGTGCTTATTGCTGTATCATGCTTATTCTTGGAGCAGTGCCCAGAAGGATATAAGCCAGCAGGTTGGGAACCAGCAGCGGCAGCTGGAGCATCCAACCTTGTAAACAAGGATTGGAAAGAGATGCTCAAAACACCAGTATTCTATGTGATGCTTTTGCTTCTAACATGCGGAGCATTTTCAGGAATGATGGTTATTTCTCAGGCTTCGCCAGTGGCACAGCAGATGGTTGGAATGACACCGGCAGCGGCGGCAATAGCAGTGTCAGTTCTAGCGTTATTTAATGCATTTGGTCGTATCGTGGCAGGCACACTTTCTGACAAGATAGGTCGAATCAATACCCTTGCTCTTGCTTGTGTTCTTGGAGCAACAGGCTTGGCTTGTCTATACTTTACAGGCCAAGGAGCAACAAGCCAGTTCTACTTTGGACTTTCAATAGTAGGTATTAGCTTCGGTTCATTCATGGGAGTTTATCCTGGATTTACAGCTGATCAGTTTGGACCAAAGAACAATTCGGTAAACTACGGAATCATGTTTATCGGTTTTGCCCTTGCAGGATATTTTGGACCTCAGATCATGAGAAATACTTTAAACACAACAGGAACATACCAAAAGGCATTTTTGATTGCCTGCGTATTCTCTGTAGTGGGAGTTGTATTTACATTCCTTTATAGAGTTTTTGCAAAAAAAGAAAATTAAAATAAAATAGACAAATGAAAAGAAGGCGCCCAAAGAAATTTGGACGCCTGTTTTATTTGATTGTTTTGGAAATCTCCCAGATAATATCATTCTGTTTCTGTTTTCAACATTTTTTTGGCAAGCAAATACGTATATCCGATATAGATGACCAGATTTGCAACTGCCATTAAAACTACATTGTAGTTGGTGCTGTATAAGCCTTTTCCATACATAACAAGAGTGATAGTACTTAACCCTAAGTAAAGAGGAAGAGTCTTGTTGTAAAGCATCAATATAACAAGAGCCATTACCTCATAAACAAATCCATATCTTTCGTGCATGCTTGGCAGGAAAAATACTGTGGTGAAAGTGAGCAAAAATGCCATATACACCATGTTTTTGTGGGTGAGGGCAACTCCTCGTTTAAGCCATACATACATGTGAATAGCAAGGGCAGCAACTGTGATTGCTATGGCTACATACTTAAGGCTAGAGTAGCCTTCCTTTTTAAGGCCATCGTTTATGATGTTCCAAAAGCTTGGATAGCCCATGGAAATAATCTTGTACATGTTGGTGTTGCCGGTGTAAATCGAAATCACATCCTTAATGGTGCGTCCCTGTATAAATGCCGGAATATTTAGTACAAGGGCGGTTATAGGAATAAGCAAAAAGTTTATAATTGAAAAACGCTTTTTGTAAAAGTAATAGAAAAGCAAAAATGGTAGAAAAAAAACTGCCTGAAGTTTAAAGGCAAATGCTATTCCATAAAAAATAAATCCAAGTCTGTGCTTTTCCCTAAGGAACATATCTAAAGCTAGTAAAATCCAAAAGCAGTAGATTACATCGCACTGTCCCCACAAAGCTGAATTCATAAATACAACTGGGTGGAATGCAAAAACAACAACTGCTATACGAGACTTTTGTACTTTTTTCTCAGGAATCAAAAGAGTAATGATTCTTGCCAACTCAAACATTGTTAGGTAGTCAAAAATACAGCTCAACAACTTGATGCCGTAAAGTGGCTTGATAGGAAAGTGTGAGAGTATAGCAAGGAAAAATTGATATACAAAGCTATAATTGCAAACTGTTCCATCAAAGCTGTAAATTGGTTTGCTAAGACCACCAAAGATTCCTCCGTTGGCTTTGATCTGCTCGTACCATGGAATCAGATAGTTGATGGCATCACCATTTTCAAAGAACCTTACTGTGAATCTAATACCGACACTCAGGCATAATATCAACGCTAGCAGAATATAATCGATATGGTTCTGCAAGAAATTAAGGACACGTTCTTCTGCCTTTATTTTCATATATTTACTCCGTGGATAAAAGATTAATGTATTGTTAAACAGTTTAATTAAAGTGTGAATAATCTTTAATCATTAATTAATTATCGTTTAACGATAATTAATATAATACCTGAAAATGCAGTTGTCAATTTTTTTTTTAACAATTATTCATCTATTTTAAGCTTCAAGAAACTTTTTTTGCATTTCACACTGTATTTTAATGTGTAATTTGCTGTTCCAGACTCTAGGGCAGTGTTTATTTCTTGGATTTCATTGGAGATGTCTTCAATGTTTTTATACCATCCAAGAAATCTGTTCTGCGATCCACCAAAGATGTTTGTAATATCGCTAGATGCAAAGAGTGCAAACTTTGGTGAATTCTTTCCAGTTTTGAATTCTGGAGAGCGGGTTACCACAGAAGTACTGAGGGTAATTCCTTCGTTTGGTGAATAGATTCGAATCTCACTAGAAGAGCCTGTGTTTTCATTATTTATAGATTCTGTACCCATCAGACTATCTAGTGACACGTCTAGCTCTTTTGCGATAACAAGAAGCTTTTCTACTTCTGGATATCCTTCTCCTAATTCCCATTTTGATACTGCCTGTCTGCTTACGCCAAGCAATTCAGCTAGCCCCTCCTGAGAGAGATTTTTTTGTTTACGTATTGTTTGTAAATTTTCTGCAAATGCCATATTCATTACCTCCTTTTTACAGAAGCTTATACCAGGTATGACGGTTTTACGACCAACCTACTTTTGCAATTTCGCAACTTGAGGTTGCAAAGTGGCGGTTGAAGGTTAATGATTCTCTTTTAAGGCATCTAATTTTTCTTTATTGATTTTGCCTTGGGCAATCATATTTGAAACCCATAGCTTTAGAGATTCCACAGTCATATCAATCTGCTCCAACTGTTTTTGGATGGCTACAAAGTCCTGAAGCTCATCATCAGAGATAACTCCGTCGGCAGAAATATCGATAAGTCTGTCCTTTTTGCTGTTAAGTGAATTGAGAGATGATAACATGCCAAGGACGATTTCTTGCAAGGATGAGGACTTTACCTCAGGCACATTTTGCTGGCCAATGCGGCACTCGTGAGTGCAGTAATAGTTGCAGAGCTCCTGCTTCTTGTAGGCTTTTGCAAGCTCAACCACATCCTCTGGATAGACAGCAATCTTTCCAGTTTCAAGCTTTTCTAAGTGGCTTTCACTCATAGAACCAATTAACTCGCTGGCTTGTGCCCTAGTAAGCCCCGCTTCTTCCCTTGTTTTAAAATAAATGTTTTTGTCTTCCCGGATTGATTTTCTTCCCATTTTTTACCCCTCTTACAGTTGTATACTTACGGATAATAATCTTTTGTTTTATTGCTCATTACTATCCTAATTATATCTATTTTGCTGAAAAAGAAAAATAGGCGGTACGTATTTGCGGAATATGGTATATATTACTTATGTATGCCATAATACAATATAATCAACAAAAACAAATTAACCCTTTCAAAAATGAGGGGAGACAATAAAGAAAGCTGAGGTAATAATTATGAACGGAAAGAAATTATACAAAAGTAGAAACAAAAAGATTTGTGGTGTTTGCGGAGGAATCGCAGATTACTTCAATGTTGATCCTACAATAATTCGTCTTCTTTGGGTATTCCTTACATTGGCGGGTGGAAGTGGAATAATCGCATACTTCATAGCAGCGCTAGTAATGGATGATGATAATGGAATTGTAGAGTAGCGAAAAAGTTGAACTATTGTTTTTATGGTAAAAGGTGGTGAATAATATGATTACATTGTTTTTCATACTGTTTTTCCTAATATTTGGAAACATTTTAGGATTTGCCTTCAGAGCAGCCTGGGGAGTTTTTAGAATTGTCCTTTCGGTAGTATTCCTTCCATTAATAATACTTGGATTGTTCTTTGGAGGTTTAATGACAGTAGCATTTCCAATTTTAATTATAGTTGGAATATGTTCACTAGCTATTAGAAAATGCTAACGATGTAAATCGATAGAGATTTAACTAAATAAGGAAGGTTTGGTTTTAAACCAGACCTTCCTTAAATTTTGTCATCATTTCATTTGTAAGACTGTAATCCATAGGCTGCAGTAAAATATCTTCTCGCTGAACCCACTCAGCGTACTTTAATTCGGATTCATCCATTGTTATGGTGTCATCCCCGTCTACATCGCAGTAAAATCCCATAAGAATATCGCTGGCAATGCCCCACGGTTGAGACTTGTAGTAGCGGATGTTTTTAACTTTAAGTCCTGCTTCTTCCATGACTTCTCGGCTAACAGTCTCTTCCATAGTCTCACCGATTTCTGTGAAGCCTGCCACAAGTGCATTGTGATTAAAGCCTGTTCTGTATTTGGTAAGAAGTAGCTTGTCGCCATTAGTTACGCCTACAATTACAGCTGGATTAATCCTTGGGTAAACGGTCTTACCACATACTGGGCATACTCTTGCTCGCTCAGTTTTGGAATTGACATTTTTTGCACCGCACTTGCCACAGTATACTGTCCCTTCATACCATTCGGCTAGCTGGAAAGCAGTAAAGGCAGCAAAAACGTAGTGCCTTGGTAAAAGCTCCTGACTTCTGAGCTGTCGCATATTATAAAATTCATATCCTGATGGCAAATCTGTTATCGTATTTACGTTTTGCATAAGGAAAAAGTCTTCGCCATCTATGCTAAACAGATAGATAAACTCCATGCCATCTGTATGCTTGAAATCTGATAAACGAGGGTAGTTTAATGAACCATCAACATCGTTAATCTGAACCCCAAATTCTCCATTTTTATAAACCAAAATAAGGCTGTTATTCTCTGCTTTGGCCGCAGGGTCATACGAATTGTTAAGCTTCTTAGGTGCTATATCTTGAATCATTGCTTTCTCCTAAATAATTTTATCCCCCTAATAATACCATTAAACTATCGCTTGTTGTTACTATTCACAGTCTTTTTGATTTTAATTCTCTGGGGGCACCTCCTGCTACGTAGGGTACAGGTTCAATCACAGAATAATGATTCTCTATTGTTGCTGCATGTAGCTTTCTTTATTGTGGGTGTTCTTTCAATTATTTGCACTTATATCGCTACAGTATGTATTGCTCAGACACACTCTATTTAAAGTAAGATTCCCCTATAAGTTATATGGACCCTAGTTGCCTGATTTGTGGAATGAATCTAGTGGAATAGAAAATGAGTTTTGAAAGATATGGGCAGACCGAGCCATGGACGGCGAGGTCAAGGAAAGTTGAACACGGATGTGAATCTTGACTGGTGCCCATA
>JAILGH010000030.1 GCA_024697025.1 Pseudobutyrivibrio sp. | reverse complement strand
AAGGTGCCTCACATGGGATGGGATATTGTTGATTTTAAAAAGGACGTTCCACTTCTTTCAGGAATAGAGGGACGACAGAGATATTACTTCGTGCACACTTTTCACGCGGTTTGCAAGAATCCAGAGGATGTTATGATGACTTGCGACTATGGCTACGAATTCGCATGCGCAGTAAATCGTGACAATGTATACGGAGTTCAGTTCCACCCAGAGAAGAGCCACGATTTTGGCATGAGACTCCTGGAGAATTTTACAAAAATTAGTTAATTATCTAAAGAGGTAGTTATGTTTAATAGACCAAGAATAATTCCAGTTCTCTTGATAGATGACAGGGATTTGATAAAAACAATAAACTTCAAAAAGCCAACTTATCTTGGCGACCCAGTCAACGCCCTAAAGATTTTCAATCGCAAGGGTATTGATGAGATGGCGGTGCTTGATATTTCTGCCAGCAAAAAGGGAATAGAGCCAGATTTTGAATTGCTTACAGATATGGCGTCAGAGGCTTTCATGCCACTTTCTTATGGTGGCGGTATCAAGACGCTTGACCAGGTTCGCAAGCTTCTTGCTATTGGATACGAAAAGGTGGTTTTAAACACTAGCCTAGTAGAGGATGAGCAACTTGTTAAGGACGCAGTTGCTTTAGCCGGTTCACAGTCAGTTGTTGCATCCATTGATGCTAAGCTTGTGAAGGGACAGTATAAGTGCTCAATCTGCGATGGCACCAAGGTTATCGATATGACTCCAGTAGAGCTAGCAAAGCATGCTGAGGCACTTGGCGTTGGAGAGATTTTCCTTAACAGCATCGACAGAGATGGCATGATGACAGGCTACGATACCAAGCTTATTAATGATGTTGTAAATGCAGTTAGCATTCCGGTTACAGCATGTGGTGGGGCAGGCGGCATAGCCGACCTTAAGGAAGCCCTTCAGGAGGGTCACGCTCATGCGGCGGCGGGCGGCAGCATGTTTGTATACTATGGACGCCTCAAGGCAGTCCTTATTACAGCTCCTACTGAGGAAGAACTCACCGAGGCTGGCATATATTCTGAGTAAAAAACATGAATTGAAAAGATGATTACTAAGACATAGTAATTAATATTAAAATTCTAGTATTAATTATAGAGGAGTCTATGAAGGTATTACTTATTGACGTCAACTGCAAATACAGCTCCACCGGTAAAATAGTCTACGATTTGTACAAGCGTTTAAATGCAGATGGACACGAGGCACGAATCGCCTACGGCCGTGGGGATGTCATAGATGAACCAGGTATATATAAGTTTGGCCTAGATTGGGAGACCAAGATACATGCAGGTCTTGCTAGAATCACCGGCAAGAACGGATGCTATTCTCCAAAATCAACAGCTAGACTTATTGAATATATTAAGGAATTCAAACCGGATTTGATTCATATACACGAGTTACATGCATACTTTGTGAATCACGGTCAGCTGTTAGCCTTTCTTAAGGAACAGCAGATTCCAATTGTGTGGACCTTCCACTGTGAGTACATGTACACTGGTAAATGCGGATTCGCTTATGAGTGCCAAGGTTACAAAAGTGGCTGTGGTAAATGTCCGTATGTCCGCCAGTACGTTAGCTCTCTGTTTTTTGACAGGTCCGCAAAGCTTCTCGCTGAGAAAAAGGAAAGTATGGATGGCCTAAACATCAAGGCCATTGTTACACCATCTCAGTGGCTTGCAAACAAGACTAAGAACACCTATCTTTATCAGAACAATATTAGGGTCATTCACAACGGAATAGATACAGATGGCATCTTTTATCCTAGACAAAAGGATACGGCGCTTAGAAGTCAGTACGATATTGGTGAAAATGAAAGGCTGATACTGGCAGTTGCTCCAAACATCATGGATGTCAGAAAAGGTGGCCAGATGGTCTTGGATTTGGCTGAGACTATGCCAGATACTCAGTTTGTACTTGTGGGCGCCGATGAAACAAAGCGTCACTCTAAAAATGTGCAGCTAATTGCCCGCACAAAAGACCAAGATGAGCTTGCAAGATGGTATTCTGAGGCAGATTTGTTTATAATATGCTCGAAGGCTGAAAATTTCCCGACTACATGTATCGAAGCTTTATGCTGCGGCACACCTGTGGTAGGATTGGATGAGTGTGGTACCAAAGAGACTGCACCAGAGCCTTACGGGACATTTGTAAAGGTAGATATAGCTGGGGATGAGCAGATTAAATACGCTGCAACCCTAGAGGCTTTAAGGCAGGCGGTGGACACACAGCTTGCTCGGGGACTTACCGTAGATTCTGTACGCAATTACGCTGTAGAAAGCTACGACAATGCTGTTATGTACATTGAATACTTAAAGATATACAAAGACTAAATAATTCTTCATACGGAGCAGAGAATGAAAAATTTTTTAAGAAACAGATTAAGGGATATAAGAGGCATTGTAAACTACATAAAGTATTTCCATAAATTTGGGAAAGTAGGCAAAAGATGTGTTATGTCTAGGCCTATCCGCCTTAAGAATCTTAGGAATGTAGAGTTGGGAGATAGAGTATACATCCTTCCAGGACTTCGAATGGAGACTTTAGAGTACAAGGATGGAGTGACATATCACCCTCACATCAAGATTGGCAATGGTGTTACAATCGGTCAAAATGGGCACATTTTTAGTGCTAGTTCAATCACCATTGGCGACAACGTAGGTATCGGTGGCAACGTAATGATTAATGATTGTTCACATGGATATGCTGATTTGGATTTGCCAATTCAAGATCAGCCTATTACAACCAAGCCAATTGAGATTGGTGAAAATACACTCATTGGAAACAACGTATTGATTTTGCCAGGGGTCAAAATCGGACGCAACTGTTGCATCGGTGGCAACGTGGTGATTTCCAAGAGTGTGCCAGATTATTCGATAGTTTCTGCACAGCGACCTCGCTCTGTAGTTATGCCTATATAAAAGCTTTTTAGGAGTCTAATATTAATGAAAATATTACATATTGGCATGCCATCACATTTTACAGAAGGCATGTTGTATCAGGAAAATATGCTTATAGCTATGAACGTGGCTGATGGTCATGAGGTCACAATTCTCACGGATGTATATCATTACGAGGGAAGCAAGCTAGTTGAAGGTCCTGAGGAGGACCGCATCATGGAAAATGGTGCAAGGCTCATTCGACTTAAGTACGATAGGGTGTTTTTCAGCAATCTTTGGACTGAAAAGATTCAAAAGTGTCGTAGAGTTAAGGACTACTTAAATGCAATTCAACCAGATACAATTTTATATCATGGTGTTTGTGGTTTTGAGATGATGGATGTGGCAGATTACTGCAAGCATCATCCAGATTGCTTATTTTTCATGGATAGTCACGAGGATTATACCAATTCTGCAATGACGACAGTTAGCAAGATTTTTTATAAATTTATTCACGGACACTTTGTGCACAAGGCGCTTCCAGAGGTTGACAAGATTTTATATCTTGGAGTTCAGATGCGCGATTGGCTTAAGGATATATACGGAATTCCTGACGAAAAGATGGAGTTTATGGCCATCGGTGGTATCATTTATTCTCTAGAGCAGCAAAAGGAAGCCCGCAATGAGATTATCAATAAGTACGCACTTCCAAAGGATGCTATTATTATGGCTCATTCTGGTAAGCTCTCTGCAGGAAAACGCACAGAGGAGCTTTTAAAAGCTTTTGAAAAGATTGATGATCCAAGACTTGCATTATTTGTATTTGGCTCTATCCCAGAGGAAATGGAGCCAGTGCTTAGACCGCTGTTGGAGGCGGATAACAGGGTTAGATTCATGGGCTGGAAGGTCAACAAGGAGATTGAAGAATTCCTTGCCGGCGTAGATTTATATTGCCAGCCAGGTGGACAGTCTTCTACATTTGAGACAGCTATGTGCTGCGGATGTGCAAACATGACTTACCCACATGAGACCTACAAGGACGAGACTTACTCTGATTGCAACGGAGAGAACTATTTCTTTGTTGAGAGTCAGGAGGATATGGTAAACGTCTTTAAGATGATTTCAGAGAATCCAGCAATTTTGGAGCAAACAAAGGCCAAGTCCTTTGCATTTGCCAAGTTGCAGTTTGATTATGAGACAATAGCTAGACGCATTTATACAGTCTAGTGAGTTTGGAGAGATTATGACAAACAAAGAATTATTCAATAAATTTTGCGAAGACAATTATGTGTGCATCTACTCAAAGCCTTGGTGGTTGGATGCAGTAGTTGGCCCAGAGAATTGGGATGTATGGATTTACGAAAAGGGCGGCCGCATCTGGGCTGCAATGCCATACTATCTTGAGAATAAAAATGGTGTAAAGCGTATCACTAAGCCACCTCTTACTCAGACCAACGGATTGATTGTCAGCTATCCAAAGGACCCACAGTCTTTGGCAAAGCGCGCAAGCTATGAAGAGGAAATATGCGATGCTGCAATTGAGTTTATTGAGTCTATGGGGCTTGATATTTATGAGCAGCAGTTTCAATATAAATACACCAATTTCCTGCCATTTTTCTGGCATCGCTACAGCGTGATTCCTCGCTACACCTATGTAATTGAGGATACA